>NZ_JAUASW010000002.1:600000-883499 GCF_030345705.1 Pelomonas sp. SE-A7 | reverse complement strand
GTGAAACGAGTCAGCGCCGATGATAGTGCGGATTCCCGTGTGAAAGTAGGTCATCGTCAGGCTATTTACCCCGCAAACCCCCAGCCTTCCAAAGAGGCTGGGGGTTTTGCTTTTGCGGGATTGGAGTCGCGGCGCTGGAAACGTGAGATGTAATTCCAGTCAGCACACGCTGACGATTCCACCCTCTAGCTGCAATATCTTGGCCTGACATAGCTCCTGCAGGAGTTCCTCGCTCCATTGCGGCAATGGACGGTCGGCGAAATGCAATTGCCACATTCGGACATGGATGGGCGTGGCTTGAAGCCATGCCAGCAGCTCGGCGCGCTGACAGCGCTGCAGCTCAAGCATGTGGAAGACCAGCAGAGCCTTGGCCGCATGCCGCGTATGCCGCTCGGGATGAGTACGGAAGAAGTCCAGGCGCGAGCGCGCCTCCTGCAAGGCGGTCTCTGCATCGACAAAGGCCTTGCCGTGGCCGGGAATCACCAGGCGGACGGGTAGCGCAGCGATCAGGTCCAGTGTTTGCGCTACTTCATCGAAACCACGCGAGCCGTCGAGCTCTGGAAAGACGATGCCAAAGCCATGTTCCCAAAGGGCGTCGGCCGACACCAGGATTCCGGTCACCGCCTCGAACAGGATGACCGAATGGGGGTCATGTCCGGGGGCGGCTAGCACCTGCCATTCGCGCCCACCCTGCACAAGGACTTCACCCGGCCGAAACGCCCGCTCGGGCGCGAAGCGGTCGCAAGATTGGCCAGTGGGCCGGTAGCTCAAGCGCTCTTCATCCCAGGCCATGATCGCTGCCAACTCGCCAGGCGGGACCCAGATCGCACAACCATGCTCTGCCGCCAGGCGGGCGTTGCCGCCGCAATGATCGGAATGCAGATGCGTATTGACGATCAGCCGTAGCGGCTCGCCCCACAGGGCATGTCGGACCAATGCTGATGTCTGCTCAGCATGCGTGCAGTAGCCGGTGTCGACCAGCACTGCGCCGCTGCCGTCGCCGCGCAGCAGCACGGAGTTCGACGACAGCCAACCGCGCTCCAGTATCCGAACGTCATCGGGTAAGAGCGCCGTCGCCGCATCGCTCATGCCGTGTTGCTACGGAGCTCGCGGCGGAGGATCTTGCCCACGTTGGTCTTGGGCAAGTCGTCGCGGAACTCGATGTACTTGGGCCGCTTGTAGGCGGTCAATTGCTCGGCGCAGAAGCTGGCCAGATCCTCTTCGGCCAGGGTCGGATCCTTCTTGATCACGAAGAGCTTGACCGCCTCGCCCGAGCGCGCGTCCGGGATGCCGACGGCTGCGCACTCAAGCACGCCGGGATGCATGCTGACGACCTGCTCGATCTCGGTCGGATACACATTGAAGCCGGACACCAGGATCATGTCCTTCTTGCGGTCGACAATGCGCACGAAGCCCTGCTCATCCATCACGCCGATGTCGCCGCTCTTGAAGAAGCCGTCGGCGGTCATGACGTTGGCCGTCTCGTTGGGGCGCTGCCAATAGCCGGCCATCACCTGGGGGCCGCGAATGCAGATTTCTCCCCGCTCGCCCAGCGCCACGTCCTTGCCATCGTCATCGCGGATGGCGATGTCGGTAGAAGGCATGGGCAGGCCGATGCTGCCGTTGAAGGTCGTGATGTCCATGCGATTGATGGTCGCCACGGGCGCGGTCTCGGACAGCCCGTAACCTTCGACCACAGGACAGCCAGTGATCTTGAGCCACTTCTCGGCCGTGGCCTGCTGCACGGCCATGCCGCCGCCGTTGGAGATCACCAGCTCGCTGAAGTCGAGTCGCGCAAAGGCCGGATCGTTGGCCAGCGCATTGAACAGCGTGTTGACCGCCGGGAACAGATTGACCCGATAGTTGCGCAGCGTGGCGATGAAGCCGGGGATGTCGCGCGGATTGGGAATCAGCAGGTTCATCATGCCGAGCCGCGCGCCCAGCATGTAGCAGGCCGTCAGCGCGAAGATGTGATACAGCGGCAGCGCACAGACCGTGGTGAGGGCTTTGCCGCCCAGCTTGCTGGTCATGGGCTCAAACCAGGCTTCGGCTTGCAGGATGTTGGCCACGACATTGCGATGCAGCAGCGTCGCTCCCTTGGACAGGCCGGTCGTGCCGCCTGTGTACTGCAGGAAGGCCACGTCATCGGGCCCGACTTCCACCTTGCGCAGCGTGCCGCGCTCGCCTTCCTCCAGTGCCTTGTTGAATCGCAGCACCGTGCGGCCTTCGCCGGTGGGGAGGCGGAACTCCGGCACCATCTTCTTCACGTGGCGGACGGCGAAGTTGATCATCGGGCCGCGCCACCAGCCGAGTAGGTCCCCTAGCGAAGCGAGGATCACGTGGCGAACCTGGGTCGCCGCAATCACTTCTTCCAGCGTGGCGGCGAAGTTCTCCAGCACGATGATGGCCTCGGCGCCCGAGTCCTTCAGCTGGTGCTCCAGCTCCCGCGGCGTGTATAGCGGGTTGACGTTGACCACTGCATAGCCGGCACGAAGGATGGCCGCAATGGCGATCGTGTACTGCAGCACATTGGGCATCATGATGGCCACGCGAGCACCCCGTGCCAGGCCACAACCCTGCAGATAGGCGCCGAGAGCCTGGGACAAGCGGTCGATGTCGCCGAATGTGAGCCGCTGGTCCATGCAGGCCGCCGCGTCCCGCGAGGCGTATTTGCGGAAGGCTTCTTCCAGCAGCTCGACCAGCGAGCGATAGGTTTCGGCGGCGATTTCGGCCGGAACCCCGGGTGGATAGCTCTTCAGCCAGGGCTTGCTCGCTGCGTACTGCACCATGTCTCCTAAGTCTCGTTCTCTTGCTGACGACATGGTCGGGAGGCCGGCGTCCAGCGCCTAGGGCAATTTCCCCAATGGATCGTCACCGACGGGACAGCTGTCGGCCGGTGGTTGCCCAAACAGCGCCTGCGCCAGTGCTTCCTCGCGCTCGCGAACCGTTCGCAGAAACTCGGCCGCGCCATGCATCTCGCGGAAGGTGTCGAAGCCGGTTTCCAGGAACTGCTGCAGCTCTAGCATCCCCGCGGCCGTAGCGGGGCCGCGCATCATTCGCAGGGCGTGCCGCAGCAAGGGCTTGCGGGTGTAACCCTCCAGGGCCGCGCCAATCGACAGCGTCAGGTCGATCTGCCGTTGCCGCTCCGCTGCCATGCCGCAAGCCTGCCAGGCACGAATGTAGGACAAGCGATCCCAGCTCGCATCACCATGCAGCTTGCCCATGCGGCTGTCCAGGCGCTCCGACAATGCGTGCAGCTCGGCCAGTTGGGCCACCGTGGTGACCACGTCTCGCGGGAACAATCGAACCACGCTCGGTACCACGCGGGCGAACTGGGCATCGCGCCGGCTGAAATCACCGGGCCCATAAAGCTCCTCCAGGAAGAAGCGGGCGGCGTGGCGATAGCGTTCGCTGGCCAGCAGGTCCGCATAGGTGCGCGCAAAGCGCTGCTGCTGATAGAGCTTCAGGGCCTCGACCCTGTTCTCCAGCATCGGATCGGCGCCGCGCGCACGTCTTTCTACGTCGACGGTCGAGAGCTGGCTGAGGATGTGGGCGGCGATATCGTCCATGGCGCTTGCGATTTTGCCCGCCCCTACACTGGCTGCATGAACGCGCGACTGCAACGATTGAGCCTGCTGATACGCAGCCTGCTGGGGGCCGGCGGCCTGGCATTGGGCTGGCAGCTCGGTGGCTGGCCCTGGGCTTTGGCGCTGGCCGTCTTGGCCGTCAATCTGCGCAACATCGTCTTGCTGCTGCTGTTCATCTCGCTGGCCTTTATCAACCGGCAGCATCTGCCGGGCGTCGGCGACCTGCTGCGAGCCTGGTGGCTGGAGCTTTGGGCCCTGGAGCGCACGTTCAGTTGGCGCCAGCCCTTTGCAGAGCACCGCCATGCGGACTATCTCCCGCCGTCAGCTTCGGCTCGAGGCGTGTTGCTGCTTCACGGCTTCAACTGCAACCGCGGCCTGTGGAACGGCTGGATGCAACGCTTGCGAGCGCTGGACGTTCCGCATATGGCGCTGAGCATGGAGCCCGCCTTCGGCTCCATCGATGCCTATGTGGATGAGATCGAGCAAGCTGTCGTCAAGCTACAGGCCACCACGGGCCAGGCGCCGCTGGTGCTGGCACACAGCATGGGCGGTTTGGCCGCGCGTGCCTGGTGGCGCCGCCATGGTCGCGACGCACGTATCCATGGCCTGGTGACCCTGGGCTCGCCGCATGCGGGCACAGTAATGGCGCGCTTTTCGCCGGCGCGCAACGCCATGCAGATGCGCCGCCACAGCCGCTGGTTGGATGAATTGGTGCGAGCATCTCCCGCCGCACCCCCGACGCATTGCTACTTCAGCGACTGCGACCAGATCGTCTGTCCGGCCGAGACGGCCACCTTGCCGCAGGCCCGCAATCTCCACCTGCCGGGACGCGGCCATCTGAGCCTGGTCGAAGACCCGCAGGTCACCGCCGAGGTCATGGCATTGCTGCGGGCATAGGGGTGAACGCTCGGGGCGAAAAAAGCCCCGGGCCTTTCGACCCGGGGCTCCTGGCCTGCCTGGACAGCAGCTCGACCAGTCCCTCGTCAGGCTTCTTCGGCCTTCAAGACTCCTCGGCGAATCTGGTCGAGCTCGATGCTCTCGAACAGTGCCTTGAAGTTCCCCTCTCCAAAACCTTCGTTGCCCTTGCGCTGGATCAGCTCGAAGAAGATCGGGCCGATCACTTCCTTGGTGAAGATCTGCAGCAGCAGCTCGTGCGGGGCGCCTTCGTGCGCCGCACCGTCGATCAGGATGCGCAGCGAGCGCAGGCGTTCCAGGTCTTCGCCATGCTGGGGCAGGCGCTTGCTGACCAGGTCGTAGTAGGTGGCGATGGTGTCCTGGAACACCACGCCGGTACCGCGCATGCCTTCGACCGTCGTGTAGATGTCGTCCGTGCCCAGGGCCACGTGCTGGATGCCTTCGCCGCTGTAGAGGTCCAGGTATTCGGCGATCTGGCTCTTGTCGTCGCTGCTCTCGTTGATCGGGATGCGGATCTTGCCGCAGGGGCTGGTCATGGCCTTGCTCTTCAGGCCGGTCAGTTTGCCCTCGATGTCGAAGTAGCGAACTTCCTTGAAGTTGAACAGGCGCTCGTAGAACTCGGCCCATTCCTTCATGCGGCCACGGAACACGTTGTGCGTCAGGTGATCGATGTAGGTCAGGCCATGGCCCACCGGGTTGGGTTCGACCGGCTTGCCAGCCGCATCGCGCAGCGGCACGAAATCCACGTCGTAGATGCTAATGTTGCCGATCTCGCCGGCGGCGGCGCCGCCCTTGCCCTGCCAGCGGTCAACGAAATAGATCAGCGAATCGCCGATGCCCTTGATCGCCGGGATGTTGAGCTCCATCGGGCCGGCCTTGTTGTCAAAGCCCCAGGCGCCCAGTTCGAGTGCGCGGTGGTAGGCGAAATTTGCATCCTTGACTCGGAAGGCGATGGCGCAGATCGACGGACCGTGCAGGCGAGCAAACCGCTGCGCGAACGAATCGTGCTCCGCATTGATCAGGAAGTTCACATCGCCCTGGCGGTACAGGGTGACGTTCTTGTGCCGGTGCTGAGCCACGGCGGTGAAGCCCATGGTCTCGAACAACTGGCCCAGGGCAGCGGGATCGGGCGCGGCGAACTCGATGAATTCAAAGCCGTCGGTGCCCATCGGGTTGTCCCAGGGGGTGAATGCCATCGCGAATGACTCCTGCGGTTGGTTTGAGCTAGGGCAAGACTTTAGGGACTGGGGTCCGCAGGAATCCTGCGAAGTTTGGCGTCGTCACTGGTCATTGCGCAGTAATCCTGCAAAACTCCACCACATGGAGCAGTCAACCCAGGTCGATGCGATAGATCGGCGCATTCTGAGAGCGTTGCAGGTCGATGGCCGCGTGACGTATGACGCCTTGGGCGCGGAGGTCGGGCTGTCGGCGTCGGCCGTGCTGCGGCGGGTCAGGCGGCTGGAGGAGTCCGGCGTGATCGCCGCCTATGTCGCCCTGGTAGCCGCCGAGAAGGTCGGCCTTGGGCTGACGGCCTACATCAACGTGCGCCTGGAAAAGCACACCGAGACCCACAAGCGCAACCCCATGGACCTGTTCCGCGCGGCGGTGCAGACCTGGCCCGAAGTGGTCGAATGCGCGGCCCTCACCGGTGAGATGGACTACCTGCTGAGGGTACTGGTGCAGGACATGGCGCATTACGCGCGCTTCATCAGCGAGACCCTGCTCAAGCATCCCAGCGTGCAGGACTGCAAGACCAGCTTCATGCTGGATCGGGTCAAGGGCACGACGGCCGTGCCGGTCTGAATCAGCCGCGCTTGGTCAGCACGACGGCCAGCTCGGCCCAGCCTTGCGAATGTGGCTCGGCGGCATAGGGCGGTGCCGGCCAGTCCCAGCGGTCCGACGGGAACAGGGCCCTGACCGCGTTGATGTCCAGGTGGTAGGGCGGCCCTTCGACCCGGCCTTCGGCCGCGCTGTCTCGCCGCGCCTGCATGAACAGGCCCAGCAGCAGGCCTCCGGGTTTCAGCCAGGTATGCAGTTGCGCGGCATAGGCCAGCCAATGGTCGGGATGTAGGGCGCAAAGGCAGGTCTGCTCGTAGATGCGATCCAGCATCTGCGATGCTTGCCACTGCAGCACATCGGCTTGCTCGACCGCAGCCTGCGATGCATGGAGTCCCGCTGCTTCGACACGCGACCGGGCTTCGACGACCGCTGCCGGCGTGTAGTCCAGGCCGCGCACCAGCAAGCCGGCGCGGGCCAGCGGCACCAGCTCATGTCCTCGCCCGCAGCCCGGTACCAGCACGCTATGGCCAGGCTGGAGCAGGCCGGCGTCCAGCCATCGCTGCAATTGCGGATGGGGCGCGCCTCTGTCCCAGCCGGTCTGGCCGGTCTCGAAGCGCTGCTGCCAGAACTCGATGCTGGGACCGGCCATCAGTCGAACTCGTGCAGCAGCCGCTCGGTGGCCGCCAGGTCCAGATTGAGCAGTTGGCTAATGTCTCGTATGTCGTCGGGCAGGGCGGCGTCGCTCCAGCCATCGGCAGAGTGCCGGGCCAGGCGGACGGCCAGGCGCACGCTAAGCACACGAGGATCGTGGCCATGCTTGTCGTCGGTGATCTGGGTCAGCAACTCGGGCAGCCGCCAGGTCTGCATCAGCGACTGCTCCAGGTCGCCCAGCTCGATGTTCAACACCGCCTGCTGGACTTCGGCGCTGCGCAGCGAGCGGTCGGCGCGCTGACGGTTCCGGATCTCCAGCGCCAGGTCCGGCGCATGCAGCCACAGCAGCATCTCGGCAAAGTCATGCAGCAAGGCGGCGCTGTAGACCACGGCCGCGTCGGGATCGAGCCGGTGGGCGGCGAAGCCCAGGGCGAAGCGCGAGGCCCTATCGGCACGGCGCAGCACGCGCTGCAGGCCTTCGAGCGCATCGGGCCGGTCGGCCAGCCAGCTCTCCACCGTCGGCTGCGGCCCGAAGGCGCGGAAGAAGGGCGGAATGCCCATCAGCACCAGGGCCGCGGTCACGGTTTCTGCGTCGGTGACCAGACGGCTGCTGCGATGCGCTGCCGCATAGGCCAGGACCTTCAAGGACATCAGCGGATCGGTGGAGATCAGCTCGCCGAGCATGTTGGCGTCGACGTCGTCCTCGTTGGCCCGCATCAGCTCAAGCGACTCGGCGGTTGCCGCCAGCACCGGGATCTCCGCGTTGCGGAAGAAGCCGGTCCAGCGCGCCAGGTCCGGCAGGGCCTGGTGCAGGGGACTGGCATGCGGGGGCTGGTTCATGGCTGGCTTTGGCCGGTTGCGCTTGATCGTATATCGGCTCGCCGGCCGCCATTCTGAGCGCGGCCAGCAGCAGCAACAGCAGGGCCATGAACTTCATCACGGCATTCGACGGGGGACTCATGTCAGCCCCTTGGGCAGACGGGCCAGCACCTCGTCGGAAAGCAGTGCGCCTTCGGGAGCGCAGGCCTCGGCGGCGGGCGAGTGCTTCGCCTGCCGTTGTGCAGGCCTCAGCTTGAACAGCAGGCCGGCAAAGCGCCGCTTCCAGGCGGCATGAACCTCGGCAGGATCGGGAACGCCGAGCAGGGAATCATCGCGTCTCAACATGATGGGGACTCTCCGGTCCGGTCCGCACGAGTCGCTCGTATCGGACCTAGGGTTTCACGGGCTGCGGTCGGGCTGGCCGAGCAGCTTCAGTTCTTGGTGCAGTCGTTGCTGCGCCTGCTGGCGCTGGGCCCCGCTGCCATGACGGCCGGCCTGACGCATCAGGGCCGGGCCTACCAGCGGATTGCGCGGTTTGTTCAGGCGCAGGCCGTTGGCGCGGGGTGAGGTGAACTGGGGCATAGAAATCTCCTGAGCGAGACGGGGCTCGCGTTGCGTTGGACCATGCGGCAGCGCCACTGCGGACGTCACAGCGTTTGAAACGGAAAAAGAAACGCGGCCCCAGAGGCGGGCCAGAACCATCGGTCTCGCCTGACCGGGTTGCGCCCGTTCGGGCGCGCCGGTCGGCGGCAGGGGCGCTGCGGTGGCCGAGGCGGTGATCGCGTCGCGCCGGTTCAGGCGCTTCTCGATGCCGATCTCAGCGGGGCAGGCCCCGGGTTGGGAAGAGGACTTGTCTTGTCGCTGCGGTGAACCACGCCGCAACTTGCGCGAATGATAAACAAATGATTATCTTGCGCAAGTACTTTTTATCTAACCAGATAAACAAGTTAGGGGGAGGTCCTACTTCTTCTTGCCCTTGAGCGGAGCGATGCCCTGCTGCAGTCGGCGCCAATCGTCCATGTCGGAGGCGGGAGCCGCCGCCGGGCTTCGGCTCGAGGCCGGCGGCAGGGGCTTGCCGGCTGCAGCCGCGATGGCTGCTGGGCTTGCGGCCAGCGAGGGTGTGGAGGCCGTGCCCGGCGTTAGCACTTCGCCCAGCAGGTCCAGCAGCCGGGTACGGGCGCGTTGCGGGTGGCGCCGGTAGTAGGTCAGCACCAGGCCGACGATGAAGCGTTCGTCGTCGTCCTGCGGCAGGTTGGGCAAGGGATCTTGATCAGCCAGGCCTGGGCTGGCCAGGGCTTTGTGCTCCTGATCCATCCAGCCCTGGGGCTTGTGGCACAGCTGCTCGAACTGCCGCGCTAGCCGTTCGCCGATCTGGCGCGAGCGGCTCTTGATCTGGCTCCAGTAGCTGGGCTGGATCTGCAGACGCTCGGCAAAGCGCCGCTCCAGGCCGCGCAGCGCGGCGGCATCGGGGTGCTTGACGGTGGCGGAGACGAACTCCTCGAAGAGGAGCAGGGCGTTGTCCAGACGGACCTGGGCAACGTCGCGGAGCGCGGAAGACATGGCCTCAATGATAAAGCTCCGTTCACCAGGCCTTGCCCCGAGGTACTACTCCTCTTCCTGGCTTCGGTAGGCCGACACCATGGCCGACTGGGTATTGGGCGGCACGGCCTCGTAGTGCGACAGCGCCACCGTGTAGCGTCCCTGGCCGCTGGTCATGGCGTTGAGCCGGTTCTGGTAGGCCGCCAGCTCGGCCAGTGGCGCCAGCCCCTGCACGGTCAGCATGCCAGGCACGGTCGAGCGTGTCCCGTTGACCTGGCCGCGCCGCGAGGCCAGGTCGCCGGTGATGTCGCCGATGGCGTGATCCGGCGCGCTGATCTCGATCTGGACTATGGGCTCCAGCACCAGCGGCCGGGCTTCGCGCACCGCCGCCATCAGCGCCCGCTTGCCGGCGGTGAAGAAGGCAATTTCCTTGCTGTCCACCGAATGGTGCTTGCCGTCGAACACGGTGATCTTGACGTCGACCAGTGGATTGCCCGAGACCACGCCGCTCTCCATCGCGGCCCGCACGCCCTTTTCGACCGCCGGCATGAACTGGCCCGGGATGGTGCCGCCCTTGACCGCGTCGACGAACTGGTAGCCGCCACCGCGCTCCAGCGGTTCCACCCGCAGGTAGACCTCCCCGAACTGGCCGGCGCCGCCGGACTGCTTCTTGTGCCGGAAATGGCCCTCGGCCGGGCTGGAAATCGTCTCCCGATAGGCGATGCGCGGCGGCTGGGTGTTGACCTCGAACTTGTAGGTCTCGCGCAGCCGGTCCAGCAGCATGCGCAGGTGCAGCTCGCCCAGGCCGTAGACCACGGTCTCGTTGGTCGTGCCGGTGCGCTCGACCTTGAGGCAGGGGTCTTCGTCAACAAGCCGCATCAGGATCTCCCACAGCCGCTGCTCGTCGCCATGGCGGGCCGGCGTGATCGCCAGGCCATGGACCGGCACCGGGAACTCCAGTGGCTTCAGATGGATGTGCTCGTCCTCTTGCGCGTCATGCAGCACGGCGTCGTACTGCAGCTCGTCCACCTTGGCGATGGCGCAGAGCTCGCCTGGCAATGCCTGGTCGACCTCTACGTGCTCCTTGCCTTGCAGCATGAACAGATGGGCGACCTTGAAGGGCTTGCGAGCATGGCCGACGAACAGCTGGGCGCCCCGCTTGAGCGTGCCCTGATGGACCCGCATCAGCCCCAGCTTGCCGAGGTAGGGGTCGGCGTTGATCTTGAAGACATGGGCGACCACATGGGCCTCGGGGTCGGGCGCGATCTGCAGCGGCTGGGCCTCGGGCCCCTCGCCGACCAGGAACTGCGGCGGATTGCCTTCGCCGGGGTTGGGCAGCAGTCGCTCGATCACGTCCAGCAACTCGGCCACGCCGGCGCCGGTCTTGGCCGAGCAGAAGCAGACCGGGATCAGGTGGCCTTCACGCAGCGCCTGTTCCAGCGGCGCATGCAGCTCGCGCGGGTCCACGTCGCCCTCGTTGAGATAGCGGTCGACGAAGTCCGAGTCCACCTCGACCACTTGCTCCACCAAGGCCTGGTGGGCCGCCGCGACCGACGAGAAATCGGCCTCGCCCTCGCGGCTGAAGAAGCAGTCCTGCACCCGGCTGGCATTGCCGGCGGGCAGGTTCAGCGGCAGGCATTCGCGGCCGAAGCTCTCGCGCAGCTGCTCCAGCAGCTCGGGCAGCTTGACCCCGGGCGCATCGATGCGGTTGACCACGACCAGCCGGCACAGGCCACGGGCTTTCGCCGTGTCCATCAAACGGGAGGCCATCAGCTCGATGCCGTTCTGCGCATTGATCACGACCACGGCCGTGTCGGCCGCTTCCAGGGCCGGCAGCGACTGGCCGGTGAAATCCGGGGCGCCGGGCGTGTCTATGGCGTGAATGCGTATGCCGCCATGCTGCATGTGCAGCAGCGAGGCCTGCAGCGAATGCTGCATTCGCTTCTCTAGCGGGTCGTTGTCGCTGACCGTGCTGCCGCGTTCGATGCTGCCGGGCGTTGCAATCGCGCCGGCCTGGTGCAGCAGGGCCTCGACCAGGGTGGTCTTGCCTGCGCCGGCCGGTCCTACCAGGGCCAGGCTGCGGATGGCCGCAAGCCCTGGGTGGGAACCGCCGGCGCTGCCTGGGCTGCCGTGGTTGGCGCTCCCTTGGGAGCCGTTGCTGGGGTTGGACATGGTGTGCTCCTTAGTCTGCTGACCCAAGCTTTGCGGGGCCCTAGCTAGCTAGACCCGGCCTGCGGCCAGGGTAGGCCAAGGACGCGGGGCGCACAAGAGGACTGGGCCTTGTGCGGACGACTGACAGAATCGCCGCGACGCCAGTTCCGGAGTTCGTATGAAGACACGACTGCCTGCCGCTCTGTTTGTTGCCGTGCTGATGGCCATCACAGGCCCGGCCCGAGCGGCCGACGCCCTCGATCCCGCAGTGCAGCAATTGCTGGTCGATGTCTCGGCCCAGCGGATCGAGCAGCGCATCCGCAGCCTGGTCGGCTTCGGCACCCGCCATACCTTGTCGGATACCGAGTCCGAGACCCGCGGCATTGGTGCCGCGCGGCGCTGGATACAGCGCGAGCTGCAGGCCTGCTCGCGGGCCGCCGGTGGACGCCTGCAGGTCGAGATGGACGAGTTCATCGAGCCGCCCGGCAACCGGGTGCCCAAGCCGACCACCGTGGTCAACGTGGTCGCCACCTTGCCTGGCAGCTCGGCGGCGTCCAAGGACAGGCTGCTGGTCATCAGCGGCCACTACGACTCGCGCAATGGCAATGTGATGGACGCCGTCGGCGAAGCGCCGGGCGCCAATGACGATGCCTCGGGCACGGCCGTGGTGATGGAGCTGGCCTGCGCCATGGCCAGGCGCTCCTACGACGCGACCCTGGTCTTCATCGCCGTGGCCGGCGAGGAGCAGGGCCTGCTGGGCGCGCGGCACTGGGCCCGCCAGGCGCGGCTCAAGGGCCTGCAGGTCGAGGCCATGATCACCAACGACATCATCGGCAGCTCGCGCGGCGACGCCGGCCAGCACGACCCCAAGCAGCTGCGCCTTTTCGCCGATGGGCTGGACCCGCTGTTGCGTCAACTGACGGCCGCGCCGCGTGCAAATGCCAGCGAGGTTGAGCTCAAGGCCCAGGAGGCGCTGCGCAAGGAGATACAGCCGCTGGTGATGGCCGGCGGCACGCTGGACCTGCCGACGCACCAGTTGGGCCGGCATCTGAAGCAGGCCGGCGAACGCTATCTGCCCGGCTTCACGGTCAACCTGATCCAGCGCCGTGACCGCTACCTGCGCGGCGGCGACCACATCCCCTTCCTTGAGAACGGCTACCCGGCCGTGCGCATCAGCGAGCCCTTCGAGGACTTCGCCCACCAGCACCAGAACCTGCGCAGCGAGAACGGCAAGGTCTATGGCGACCTGCCCGAGTTCGTCGACTTCGCCTACGTGGCCGACGTGGCCCGGGTCAATGCGGCCGGCCTGGCCACGCTGGCCCTGGCGCCGGCCGCGCCGCGCAATGTGAGGCTGGATGCCAGCGAGCTGAGCAACGACAGCACGCTCAGCTGGTCGCCCAACCTTGAGCCCGAGCTGGCCGGCTACCGTGTGGTCTGGCGCAATACCGATTCGGTCGCGTGGCAGCAGTCGCGCGAGCTGGGCAAGGACGTGACCAAAGTCCGGCTGCCGGTGTCCAAAGACAATCTGGTCTTCGGCGTGCAGGCCCTCTCCAAGCGCGGCCATGCCAGCCTGGCCAGCTTTCCGCTGCCGCTGCTGCGCCCATGACTTGACGACGAGGATCCATGCGCCGCCTGCTGCCTGCCTTGCTGCTGTTCTCCGGCCTCAGTGCCACCACGCTTGCAGCCTGCCCGCCGCGGGCGGCCGAGATGAAATCGGCGCTGAAGGCGCAGCCCAGCGAAGCCGAGCTTGCGGCTCTCCAGCCCCAGGCCCTGGCGCTGGCCGGCTGCCTGGCAAGCCCTGACCCTGCGCTGCGCGACGGCCTGGCCTTCGAGCTGCTTTCGCAATGGATGCGTGCCAAGGCCTTGCAGCCCGCCACGCTGCAGTCGCTGCGTGAATCCTTGCTGCTTGCTCTGCAAAGTCAGGACGCTGCCGGCGTCCACGCGCCATTCGCGGCCCTGACGCTGGCCGAGGTCGCTCGTGTCGACCGGCTGCAGCCCTTCCTGAATCCGGAGCAGCGCGCCGAGCTGCTGGCCAAGGCCTGCGCCTACCTGGCCAGCGTCAAGGACAGGCGCGGCTACACGCCCGGCGAGGGCTGGCGCCATGGCGTGGCCCATGGCGCCGACCTGCTGATGCAGCTGAGTCTGAACCCGGCCCTGGACGGCGCGGCCCAGCGCCGCATCCTGCAGGCCGTGGCTTCGCAAGTGCTGGCCGGCGAAGCCCATGCCTACCAGTTCGGCGAAGGCCAGCGCCTGGCCCGCCCGGCCTTGTTCGCGGCCTGGCGCGGCGAGCTGTCGGCCGACGAATGGCAGCAATGGCTGAACGGCGCCCTGGCCAGCGTGCTGCCACCTTCCTCGACACCCACAACCGCCGAGCTGGCCCGCCTGCACAACGCCCGCGAGTTCCTCTGGCCGCTCTATGTGAGCCTCAACGAGCTACGCGACGAGGCGCTGAAGGCGCGGCTTCTGCCGGCGGTCAGCGCGGCGCTCAAGCGCCTGGGCTGAGCCTCAGCGCGCCAGCGGCTGCAGCTGGTTGGCCAGGATTTCCTCGGCCACCTGGCGGCCCAGTCGGCGGCCGGCCTCGATGGAGCTGCGGAAATGCACGCCGCCCCAGATCCGCGACTGGCCCATCTCCTCGGCCAGGGCCTGGACGCTGGCCCATTGCCGGGTCTGGCCGGTGGCCGAATTGAAGCGCTCCAGTGCCTTGGGCTGGACCAGCGGCAGCAGTGCCTCCAGCACACCGGCCCAGAGCGCATAACCCGATGGGTACTCGGGATCGACCGGCGTGCGCAGCAGCGGCAGCCAGCTCGCATCGCGCTGCGCAGCCGGCGTGAACTCGCTGGCGATGGCGGTCTGCGGGCGCCAGCGCTGGTGCTTGAGCTTGAGCCGGCTGCCCAGCAGGCGCGAGTCGAAGTCGCTCATCGACAGCAGGGCCAGCAGGCGCGCCGTCTCCAGCGCGGGCAGCGGCTGGGCATGGAGCAGGCCGCGGATGAACTGCTGCTCGTCGCCCGGCGGGCCCGAGTTCCAGAACAGGGCGGCCGCCGTCTGGTCGGCCGTGCGGCTGCTGCTCTGCCGGCCTCCGAGCGTCTTGGCCTCGACCAGTTCGCGCTTGGCCAGTTCGCTTTCAGGCGAGGGCGGGGCGCCCGGCTCGAAGCGGTCGATGTTGATCACGCCCAGCGGGTTCAAGGGCTGCTTGTTGATCCGGAAGGCCGAGGCGCCGCGGCCCGGGATCGTCTGGAACAAGCCGCTGGAAGCCGCCGGCTGCGGGCCGGCCACGTGCTCGAAGCCATCCTCGGCGCGCAGCGCAATCAGCTGCTGGGCCGCCCGCAGGCCCAGCGCAATGCCGGCCTGGCGTGCCGCGCCCTCGGGCAGGCGGGCGATGGCGTCCTGGTAGGCGCGCGCCAGGCGGCTGTGCTCGGCCTGTGGCTCATTGCTGAGCACGCCCCAGACGGCGGCGGCCACGGCCGCTTCCGGCAAGGCCTGCGGACTCGCTTCCAGCGGCGGGCCGTAGCCGCGGTAGCGGGGCTCGATGGCGTTCAACGCATTGAAGACGGCCAGATCGACCATTGCCGACGCGCGCGGCTGGCGCGACGCGGGCAGCATTTCTATGCTGGCCGTGGCCTGCGCCGCCCAGTCCAGCACCACGCCGGGGTCGATGGCCCGGACCGGCAGGGCCAGCGTCAGCAGCAGCAAGGCACAGACTAGTCGTCTCCGCAGCGGGTTCTTCATCCGGTCTCCCTGGCAGCCATGGCGGCAAGCTACGCTTGGTCACCAACAGGCGCAAGCCCCTGCACTAGACTGGCCCGCTCGACCCGCAATGAACGCAGGGAGCTCCGTCATGCAAAGCAACCGTCGCTCCGCCTGGACCCTGCTGGGCCTGCTGCTGTGGCTGATCGCAGGATGCGGTGGCGGCGGTGGCGCTTCGGCTGGACCTGCGCCCACACCTGCACCGACGCCCGTGCCGACCACGCCGCCGCAGCTGACCACGCTGCGCAGCGACCTGCAGAACCCCTGGGGCCTGGCCTTCCTGCCCGACGGCCAGATGCTGGTGACCCAGCGCGGCGGCAGCCTGGTGCGCTTGCCGGCCGGAGGCCAGGGCGTGGCGACGACGATCAGCGGTGTGCCCGCGGTCAATTCGGCCGGGCAGGGCGGCCTGCTGGATGTGGCCATCGATCCCGATTTCTCGACCACGCCCTGGGTCTACCTCAGCTATTCCGAACCCGGCGTCGGCGCCGAGGCCGGCCGGGCCGGCACCTCGGTGGCACGCGGTCGCCTGGTCGGCAATGCGCTGCAGGACGTGACGGTGATCTTCCGCCAGGCGCCCAAGGTCACCGGTAGCGGGCATTTCGGCTCACGCCTGGTGTTCGCTCGCGACAAGACCCTGTTCGTGACCCTGGGCGAGCGCCAGCAGGGCAGCCCGGCGCAAGACCTGGCACAGACCCTGGGCAAGGTGGTGCGCATCAACCGCGACGGCAGCCTGCCGAACGACAACCCGGCCTTCGGCGTCGGCGCGCGGCCCGGTATCTGGAGCCTGGGCCACCGTAATCCGCAAGGCGCGGCCCTGCATCCGACCACCGGCGAACTGTGGGTGAGCGAGCATGGGCCTCAGGGCGGCGACGAGATCAACATCGCCCGCGCCGGCGCCAACTACGGCTGGCCGGTGAAGAGCTATGGCTGCAACTACGGCGACCCGGTTGGCGACGGTTGCCGGCTCGGCGGTGGCATCCATGCGCCGACCTATGTGGAGCCGCTGACCTACTGGGTGCCGACCTCCATCGCGCCCGCGGGCCTGGCCTTCTACACCGGCGCCATGTTCCCCGAGTGGCAGGGCCAGCTGTTCTCCGGCGCGCTGGCCGGGCAGGCGCTGTGGCGGCTGCAGCTCAATGGCAACCAGGTGACGGCGCGGACCTCGATGTTCGGCGACCTCGGCGAGCGCTTCCGCGACGTGCGCCAGGCGCCGGATGGCGCGCTCCTGCTGCTGACCGACAGCGGCAAGCTCTTGCGCCTGGCCCGCTGAGCGACGACGAAGAACATGTCCACGACGCTGAGCGCCTGGCTGTTTCGAATGGGCCTGGGCCTGGGCCTGCTGCTGCTGGCCGGCCTGGTCTGGATCTACCTGCGGCAGGAGCGGCTGATCTTCTTTCCCGAGGCCTTGCCGGCCGAGCACCACTACGACTTCGGCGCCGACGTGAAGGAACTGCGCCTGCCGGTGGCCGGTGGCGCCGAGCTGTCGGCCCTGCACCTGAAGCTGGACGAGCCCAAGGGCCTGGTCTTCTACCTGCACGGCAATGGCGGCAATCTGCAGGGCTGGTTCGCCAATGCCGATTTCTACCGGCGCGCCGGCTACGACCTCTTCATGCTGGACTACCGCGGCTACGGCAAGAGCGGCGGCCGCATCGAGAGCGAGGCGCAACTGCGGGCCGATGTGCGCACGGCCTGGGACCTGGTCTCACCGCAGTACGCCGGCAAGCGCCGCATCATCATCGGCCGCTCGCTGGGCACGGCCCTGGCGGCCGGGCTGGCGGCCGAGGTGCGGCCCGAGCAGCTGATCCTCGTCTCGCCGTTCACGCGCATGGTCGAGCTGATGCGCCTGCATTTCCCGCTGCTGCCCACGCCGCTGCTGCGCTATCCGCTGGACACGGCCGGCTCGCTGCAGGCCTGGCAGGGTCCGCTGCTGCTGATCCATGGGGACCGCGACGAGCTGATCCCGCCGGCCCAGAGCGAAAGCCTGCAGGCCGGCCAGCCGCAGTCGCGCCTGGTGCGCATCCCGGGCGCCGGCCACAACGACCTGCAGGCCTTTCCGCGCTACCTGGAGGCGGTGCGCGAAGTCCTGCCCTGAGGCTTGTTACTGCGGGAAGGCCCGCTCCAGGATGGCCGCCACGTCGAAGGCCCGCAGGTCCAGGGCGCCGTAGATGCGGCCACCGTCGCGGCTGGCGAAGCGCGTGGCGATGAAGGCGTCGGCCATGAAGGCCGGCGCATGCTTGCGCATCAGCATGGCCTGGGCCAGCAGCACCAGGCGCTGGCCCAGCCAGCGGGCCTGGGCTTCCAGCGGCGTTGGGTCGCCGGTGAGCTGGCGGCGCAAGGCTTCGATCTCGCCCTGCAGCAGCGGCTCGGCCTCGGACTGCCATTGGTCCAGCAGGGCCAGCAGCTCCTGCGGTTCGCGGGCGAAGGCGCGCAAGAGGTCCAGGGCCATCACATTGCCCGAACCCTCCCAGATCGAATTGACCGGGGCTTCGCGGTACAAGCGCGCCATCACGCCGTTATCGACATAGCCATTGCCGCCAAAGACCTCGATGGCCTCGCCGCAGAACTCCACCGCGCGCTTGCAGACCCAGAGCTTGGCGGCCGGCGCCAGGATGCGCTGCCAGGCACGCTCGCCGTTCTCGAATCCCTGTGCCAGGCGCAGCGACAGCTGCAAGGCCGCCTCGCTCTCCAGCGCCAGGTCGGCCAGCACGCTGCGCATCAGCGGCTGCTCGGCCAGGCGGCGGCCGAAAGCCTCGCGGCGGCGGCTGTAGTGCAGGGCCTGGACCAGGGCCTGGCGCATCAGGGCCGCGCTGCCGATCACGCAGTTGAGCCGGGTGTAGCCGGCCATCTCGATGATGGTCGGGATGCCGCGGCCTTCCTCGCCCACCAGCTGGCCCCAGGCGCCGAGGAACTCGACCTCGCTGCTGCTGTTGCTGCGGTTGCCGATCTTGTCCTTGAGCCGCTGGACCTGGACCGGGTTCTTGCTGCCGTCCGGCCGCCAGCGCGGCACGAAGAAGCAGGACACGCCGGCCTCGGTCTGGGCGGTGACCAGGTGGGCGTCGCTCATGGGTACCGAGAAGAACCACTTGTGGCCGCGCAGGCTGTATTCGCGGCCACCGGCACCACCAAGAGGCGTGGCCACCGTGCTGTTGGCGCGCACGTCGGAGCCGCCCTGCTTTTCGGTCATGCCCATGCCTATCCAGAGGCTGTTCTTCTGGGCTATGGGCAGGTCGCGCGGGTCGTGCATAGGCGAGCGCAGCTGGGGCAGCAGGGCCGCGAGTTGCGGGTCGCGCGCCAGCACCGGGATCGCGGCCTGGGTCATGGTGGCCGGGCACAGCGTGCCGGCCTCGGCCTGGCCATGCAGGTAGAAGCCTGCAGCAAAGGCGGCCCAGCGGCCGGGCCGGGCCTCGGGTTCGAAGGCCAGGCCGACCAGGCCCTGGCCGCGGTACATCGCCAGCAGCTGGTCCCAGGCGGGGTGGAACTCGACCCGGTCTATGCGCCGGCCGCGGGCGTCGAAGCTGTGCAGCTCGGGCGCGTGGCGGTTGGCGGCATCGGCTAGCGCATAGGTCTCGGCGCTGCCCAGGGTTTCGCCATAGCCGTGGAACTGTGCGGCGGCCCAATCGGCGCCGCTGCGTTGCAGGCCCTCCTGCAGGGCCGGGTCGCTGGCAAAGAGGTTGTAGCCGCTCAGCTCGTCGACCTGGTTGGCGACCTCATGCGTGGGCCATGGATTGTTGCTGCTGTTCACTGCTCGTCGTTCCTTCAGCTTGCTGAGGCTTGTGCTTCAGCAGCTTGAAGTAGAGCGCAGTGGCGCGTAGCTCGCCATCAGGGCTTGCGGCAAAGGCCGGAATCTCGCCGGCATGGCGCCAGCCCAGGCGGCGGTAGACGGTCTCGGCCAGCGAGCCGGCCTCGGTGTCCAGCACCAGCAGGGTCCGGGCGGCGGCCCGGGCTTCCAGTTCCAGCGCCTGCATCAGCCGCCGGGCATGGCCCTGGCCGCGGGCGCGGCGGGTGACGAAGAGCTTCTGCACCTCGGCCCGGTGGCGGCCGTTGGCCCGCTCGCACAGGCTCAGCTGCACCGAGCCCAGCAGCCGCGGGCCGTCCAGCAGCAGCCAGAGCCGGTGCTCGCTGCCGAGCCGGGCCAGCACCTCCTCCCAGTAGTCCAGGGCCTCGCCGGCCGACAGCGGCGCGAGAAAGCCAATCGAGGCGCCATGCGAGACCTCGTCCAGCAGCAGATCGCAGAGCTGGGGCAGCCAGGCGCGGCCGGCCTGGGCGGAGTCCAGGCGCAGCAGGGTGGGTTCGCGGTCCATCATGCTCAGCTCGGCAACTGCAGGCGCTTGTAGTACATCGCCGAGGCGAGCAGAACGCCGTCGGCGCAGGCGCTGTGGCCGGGAATCTCGCCGGCCCGCTGCCAGTCCAGGTGCAGGTAGACCGCCTCGGCCTGGGTGCCGGCCGGTGCATCCAGCACCAGCAATGTGCGGCCCTGGGCCAGTGCGGCGCATTCCACCCGGGCCATCAACCGGCCGGCCCAGCCCATGCCGCGGGCGCGGCTGTGGACCATCAGCTGCTGGACCTCGCCCCGGTGGTGGGCATTGGCCCGCGGGCACAGCGAGAGCTGGACGCTGCCTTGTAGGCGTTCGCCGTCGCAGGCGATCCAGAGCTGGTGGTGCGGGCCCAGGCGGGCCAGCACCTGGTGCCAGTAGTCCTGGGCGGCGAAGCGCGACAGCGGCGCCAGAAAGCCCAGGCAGGCGCCCTGGTGGACGTTGTCTACCAGCAGCTCGGCGAGGGCGGGGATCCAGTGGGTGTCACCGGAATTCAGCTTGTGCAGCACGGCCTGCGCGCGGTCACGCGGGGTCGGCCTGAGCTGGAGTTGTTGCGGGTACTGCATCGAGACTCCCTCTTGTCGATAGGGAACCCCGTGCAAACCCCATGCCAGCCTTTACTCCTCCAGGCCGGGCTCCGCACACAGCCGGCCCTTGCCGGCTTCCTTGGCCGCATAGAGGGCGGCAGCCGCACGCGGCATCAGGTCCTCGATGCTGCGGTCGCCGGGGCGTAGCTTGGCCCAGCCGGCGCTGAAGGACAGGGCAAAACCCAGCTCCTTGGGCGCGCGCTCGGCCAGGGCCTTGCGCATGCGTTGGTCCAGCGCCTGCGGGCCCTGGGCGTCGCAGCGCGCCATGACGACGGCGAACTCCTGGCCGCCGACCCGGGCCCCCAGGTCGCCCAGGCGCATCTCCTGAATCAGGCAGGCGCCGAACAGGGCGATGGCCTTGTCGCCGGCTTCCTCGCCATGCTCGACGTTGACCGCCTTGAAGTTGTCGAGGTCCAGCTTCATCGCGGCCAGCGGCTCGTTGTGGCGGCGGGCCATGGAGATCATGTCCACCGAGCGGGCGGTGAACGAGCGGCGGTTGCACAGGCCGGTCTGGGCATCGGTATGGGTCAGGCGCTTGAGCGTGGACTCGGTCTCGGCCCGCCAGGCCACCAGCACCGACATGGCGCAGGCCAGCAGGGCCACGTGGCTGAGGATGGCGGCGCTGATGTTGAGCGGATGGCTGCTGTGCAACTGCAGTTCCACATCGGGCGACTGCAGGCCCAGCACGGCGCGCCAGGCGGTCAGCGCGCCTACGGCCAGCAGGGCCAGTAACAACAAGGTGCGCCAGCGCCGGCTGGAGCGTTCCAGGTGCTTGGCCGGCCAGGCCAGGGCCAGGCAGATCAGGCCCAGCTGAACGGCCAGCAGGCCGTTGGCCCACAGCATGCGGAAGCCCGGGTAGTCATAGGCGATCACATAGACCGCCGGCATCAGCACCGGCAGCCCCATCATCAGCCAGCGTCCCGGCCGCTGGCCGACCCAGGTCTGCAGGGCCCACCACAGCGCGCTGAAGCCGGCGCTGAGGCACAGGAGTGCGCCGCCATAGGCCCAGCGCCCCGGCCATTGCCCGGCCAGCACGATGCCCATCCAGCCCAACGACTGCAGCACCGCTGCGGCCTGCACCACCTTGGCTGCCTGGCTGACCGCCCGCCAGCCCATCAGCGCCGGCAACATGATGGCCAGCATCAGGGCCTGGATCAGCAGCAGGCTGAAAAGGGTGTTGACGTCGAATTGCATGGTCGCGGGCAACCGGCAGGCTGAGGTTGCGGCGATTGTGGGTGCAAAACGGGTAGCGCGGCCATGGGGCCTGCCCTCGGGGGGCAGGTGTTGATACCGGTCAGCGGACTTCAGCCGCGCAGGCCGGCCGCGACGAACAGCAGGGCCAGGCCGTTGTGCGCCGCGTGGATGGCCATCAGATAAAGCAGCCGACGCTTCAGCGAGTGTCCGGCCGACCTCAGCTGGAGGAAAGCGAAGCCATCGACCGCGAAGCCGGGGACGACGGCGACGGCATATTGCCAGCCGTTGAACCAATGCAGCCCGCCGAAGAACAGACCCGCAACGCAGGCGGCGCTTGAGGACTTGCTGAAGGCGCGAGAGGCGAGGTGGACGATCCAGGCGAAGAGAAATGTCTCGAGCACCGGTGCGAGCGCCAAGACCGCGAGGATGCCAGCCGGATCAAACGAAAGCGCCAGCCACGGCGGCAGTTGGAAGTGGGCCCAGGCAGCCAGGGTCTCGATCAGCGTGATCAGGCCTATCGTCAGCCCGAACCCCAGCAGCAGCGTGCTCAGTCCGCTGCGCCACGAATACTGGAACGGCCGCCACGCCTCCAGCTTCAGGGACCGCGAGGCCTGGGCCCAACTGCCCGCGTGAAGCGTGACCATGCTGATCCCGGCGGGGCTGCCTTGCAGCGTCGTCGACGCCAGGTCTCGCCGCCGGGCCATGGTTCGCAGCCACAAGGCCAGGGAGCCGCTGTTGATGGCGGAGAAGACGGACAGCGAATCCAGCTCGCCATGCTCGAGGGTCAGCCGCAGCGCGATGACGAACAGCTGGAGGAAGAACAGGCCGACCACCAGGTTGGCGTAGGCGAGTGGGTACTTGCGGCCATTCGCCGCCGTTTGAGACTTGAATCCTGCGCTATCCATCAACTCCTCCAGATGCCAACAAATCCCTCGGGCCGCGTGCGCGCGAACCGGCCTGGCAGCGCAGGCGCAATCGCATTAATTGCTCGTATTGGTTGAATTGTTTGATTTATTGGGGAGGGTGGGAAGCCCCAGGCCGGGGGGGGGGGTGGATCGCTTCACCCGTTGATTGAAAGCCACCGGAACCGGTGGCTGGCCTCGTTGTCTTGGCTACTGGAACGCCACTTCCGCAAAGCTCCTCAGCTTGCGGCTGTGCAGCCGGCTCAGGGAGGCGGTGCGCAGCAGTTCCACGGTGCGCAGGCCTATGCGCAGGTGCTGGTCCACCCGCTCGCGATAGAAATGGTTGGCCATGCCGGGCAGCTTGATCTCGCCATGCAGCGGCTTGTCGCTGACGCAGAGCAGGGTGCCGTAGGGCACGCGGAAGCGGAAGCCGTTGGCGGCGATGGTGGCGCTCTCCATGTCGAGCGCAATGGCGCGGCTCTGGCTGAAGCGGCGCTCGGGGCCGCCATCGCGGTGGCTGGGCAGCAGTTCCCAGTTGCGGTTGTCGGTCGAGGCCACGGTGCCGGTGCGCAGCACGCGCTTGAGATCGAAGCCCGAGAGCTGGGTCACCTCGGCCACCGCCTGCTCCAGTGCCACCTGGATCTCGGCCAGCGGCGGGATCGGCACCCACAGCGGCAGCTCCTCGTCCAGCACATGGTCCTCGCGCACATAGCCGTGGGCCAGCACGTAGTCGCCCAGCTGCTGGCTCGTGCGCAGGCCGGCGCAATGGCCCAGCATCAGCCAGGCATGGGGCCTGAGCACGGCGATGTGGTCGGTCATGGTCTTGGCGTTGGCCGGTCCCACGCCTATGTTGACCATGGTGATGCCGCTGCTGTCCTGCCGCACCAGGTGATACGCCGGCATCTGCGGCAGCCGCGGCGGCGCCTTGCCCAGCGCATCGGCCGCCTCGGGCGGCAACCCGGCGCGGCGCGTGATGACGTTGCCGGGTTCGACGAAGGCGATGCAGTCGTCCAGCGGGTCAGGTCTTGCCGGGTCGGGCGGCGTGGCCATCAGCCCATGGCCCATGCGGATGAACTCGTCTATGTAGAACTGGTAGTTGGTGAACAGCACGAAGTTCTGGAAATGCGCCGGCGAGGTGCCGCTGTAGTGGCGCATCCGCTGCAGCGAGTAGTCGATGCGCGGCGCGGTGAACAGCGACAGCGGCTCGGCCTCGCCCGGTGCAGTCTCATGCGTGCCGTTGGCGATGGCGTCGTCCATCTTGGCCAGGTCGGGCAGGTCGAAGATCTCGCGCATTCGCTGGCGCTGGGCCGGGCTCAGCTCGCCCTCGATATGCGCCTCCTCGCCCAGTGCGAAGTGCAGCGGGATGGGCTCGTGGCTGCTGCCAACCTCAATCTCGCCGCCATGGTTGGCCAGCAGCAGCTGGAACTGCTGGCGCAGGTAGTTGGCGAACAGCCGCGGCTCGGTCAGCGTGGTCTCGTAGACACCGGGGCCGGCGACGAAGCCCCAGGCCAGCCGGGCGTCGGCGCGCTGGGCGCTGGCCACACGCAATCTCACATAGGGATAGCAGGCCCGCACCGGCCCGGGATCGCGGCCGGCGACGAAGTCCTTGAGTGCCTGGGTCAGGTGCTGGACACCGGCGTCGTAGATGCGCTGGACCTGGGTCAGGGCGGCCTCCGCATCGGCACAGGCCAGCGGAGCGAAGAACGGGGCGGCGGGCTTCATGTGGGCCATTGTGGCCCCATGTGAACCTGTAGTTCACCTACCGATGTCTGGGAAGTTACCAGCAGGTTTCCTGAAAATCCGCGGGTAACTCCGTTCTTTGAGCTGTAGTTTTACTCCAATAGCATTGCGCCCAAAGCAAGACAGAGATCTGGAGACACCCATGCTCGACCTCCCCAGCCTGCGCGAATTCAGCTCGCGCGCCCGTCGTCTGGCCCTGTACCTGGCGACCGGCCTATGCCTTGCGGCCTGTGGCGGCGGAGGAGGTGGAGGCACGTCTGGCGGTGGCAGTACGCCGGTCACGCCGGCGCCGGTCGATCCCTTGCTGGTCCAAGGCAATGGTGACGGCTTCCAGACCCTGATGCAGGCCCAGGCCGTCAATCCGGCCGGGGGCGGCGGATCGGGAGGCGGCGAGACGCCGACCAGCCTGACCATCCACTACCGTCGCACGGTCGGCGACTACAGCGGCTGGCAAGTGCACAGCTGGGGCGCGGCCAAGGATCCGGGCTGGGGACTGGGCCACAACGCCAGCGGCAGCGACAGCTATGGCGCCATCTACGAAGTGCCTTTGGCGGCCGCCACTGGCGAGGTCGGCTACCTGTTCCACAAGGGCGACGACAAGGACCATGGCGGCGCCGACCAGAAATACACGCTCAAGGCCGGCAAGAACGAGATCTGGCGCATCCAGGGCGATGGCGCCACCTACACCAGCAATCCGCTGGGCGCGGCCGCGCCGGACCTGACGACGGTACGCGTGCACTACAAGCGCTTCGATGCCAACTACGCGGCCTGGGGCCTGCACCTGTGGAACGGCAGCGGCCTGGATTCGGCTCGCATCAGCGGCGTAGCGATAGAGCAGTGGAACGCGGCCGTCGCCTTCTCCAAGATGCCGGGCTACCAGGCGGGCACGGCCGAGCTCGTGTTCGACATTCCCGTGCTCAATCCCAAGGCCGATGCCAGCCGCAAGACGCTGGAATTCATCATCCACGGCCAGGCGCCGAACGAGAACGACAAGGACGGCCGCGCCGACAACATCCGTATCGACTTCGGCGGCCTCACGATCAAGAACCAGGTGGCCGAGGTCTGGCTGGTGCAGCAGGACGCCACGGTCTACCTGGCCGCGCCGGACACCCGCTCGGTCTCGACCACCGATGCGCGGGCCTACTGGCTCAGCAAGCAGCTGATCCAGTGGCCGCGGGTCGATGCCGGCGGCACGGTCAAGCTCTACCACTCGACGACCGGCCAGGTGGTGGCGCCCAAGGACGGCAAGGTCAGCGGCGCCGACGGCTCGATCACGCTGGACCGCTTCAGCGGCAGCGTGCCGGTGGCGCTGGCCGAGCGCTTCAAGTACGTCGCGCCGGGCGTGGTGCTGTCCATCAAGGCGGCCGACCAGGCCCAGCTGCCGGACCTGCTGAAGAAGCAACTGGTGCTGGTGCAGGAGGATGCGAACGGCAATGTGCAGAACGCGACCACGGCCCAGTTGGCCGGCGCGCTGGACGACCTCTATGCGGCGGCAGCCAATGTCACCGACCTGGGCGTGCGCATCGCCAATGGCGCCACCAGCTTCAAGCTGTGGGCGCCCACGGCGCAGGCTGTGCTGGTCTTCACCTACAACAGCGGCACGGCCGATGCAGCCACGGTGGACAAGCTGGCCATGGACCCGGCCACCGGCGTCTGGAGCGTGACCAAGGCCGGTGACCTCTCGGGCAAGTACTACAAGTTCGCGGTCGAGGCCTTCGTGCGGGGCACGGGCCAGGTACGCAACCTGGTGACCGACCCCTATTCGCTGAGCCTCACGGACAACTCGCGCCGCAGCTACATCGCCAACCTGGATTCGGCGGCGCTGAAGCCTGCGGGCTGGGACCAGAGCACGCCGCCGGCCAAGGTGGCGGCCGGCCCGGACATGACGATCTACGAGCTCCATGTGCGCGACTTCTCGGCCAATGACGCGACCGTGAGCAGCGCCAACCGTGGCAAGTACCTGGCCTTCACCGAAAGCAGCAGCAACGGCATGAAGCACCTGAAGGCCCTGGCCGACGCCGGCATGACCGACGTGCATCTGCTGCCGACCTTCGACCTGGCCAGCGTGCCCGAGACCGGCTGCACCACGCCGAGCCCCAGCGGCGCGGCCGATGCCGAAACTCAGCAGGCCACGGTCAGCGCATCGGCCGGCGGCGACTGCTTCAACTGGGGCTACGACCCCTACCACTACACGGCGCCCGAAGGCAGCTACGCCAGCGATGCCAGCGACGGGGGCAAGCGCATCCTCGAGTTCCGCCAGATGGTGCAGGCCCTGAATGCCGCCGGCCTGCGCGTGGGCATGGACGTGGTCTACAACCACACGACCGCCTCGGGCCAGCAACCAAGATCGGTGCTGGACCGCATCGTGCCCGGCTACTACCACCGCTACAACGCAGCCGGCGCCCTCGAGACCTCGACCTGCTGCGACAACACGGCGACCGAGAACCTGATGATGGGCAAGCTGATGGTGGACTCGGCCATCGTCTGGGCCCGCGACTACCACGTCAGCAGCTTCCGCTTCGACATCATGGGCCACCAGCCGCGCTCGGTGATGGAGCAGCTCAAGACGAAGGTGGCGGCCGCGGCCGGCCGTACCGTGCAGCTGCTGGGCGAGGGCTGGGACTTCGGCGAGGTGGCCGGCGGCGCCCGCTTCGTGCAGGCCAGCATGTGGAGCCTCAACGGCTCGGGCATAGGCAGCTTCAACCCCTTCATCCGCGACGCCGTGCGCGGCGGCAGCCCCTTCGACAGCGGCAATGCGCTGATCGCCAACCAGGGCTGGATCAACGGCCTCTGGTACGACCCGAATGCGCAAGGAGCGGGCAAGAGCAAGACCGACCTGATGTGGCAGGGCGACCTGATCAAGGCCGGCCTGGCCGGTTCGATCCGCAGCTTCGCCATGAAGACGCATTGGGACGCCAACCTCACGCTGGAGCAGATGAACAGCGCCGGCTTCGTCACCGACCCGTCCGAGGTGGTGAACTACGTGGAGAACCACGACAACCAGACGCTGTTCGACAACAACGCCTACAAGCTGCCGCTGGCCACCTCGCGCGAGGACCGGGCGCGGGTGCAGATGCTGGGCGCGGCGCTGACGATGTTCTCGCAGGGCGTGGCCTACTTCCATGCCGGGGTCGACACGCTGCGCAGCAAATCGCTGGACCGCAACAGCTACGACTCGGGCGACTGGTTCAACCGGCTGGACTGGAGCTATGCCGACAACAACTTCGGCGCGGGCCTGCCGCTCAAGGGCGACAACCAGGACAGCTGGGCCGTGATGAAGCCGCTGTTGGCGAACGCCGCCATCAAGCCCACGGCCACCGAGATCGCCTGGACCCGCGACGCCTTCCGCGACCTCCTGAAGCTGCGTGCCAGCTCCACGCTGTTCCGGCTGCGCACCGCCGACGACATCAAGGCGCGGCTGAGCTTCCTCAACACCGGCGCTTCGCAACTGCCTACCGTGCTGGCGGCGCGCATCGATGGCAATGGCTACTCCGGCGCCGGCTTCAAGGAAATCGTCTACCTGGTCAATGCCGACAAGCAGGCCCAGCCGCTGACGGTGGACGCACTCAAGGGCAAGGCCTATCAGCTGCATCCCGTGCATCTGGCGAGCAGCGCGGCGGACAAGCGCATCGCCGCCGAAGCCCGCTTCGATGTGGCCAGCGGCAAGTTCACGGTGCCGGCCCGTTCGGCCCTGGTCTGGGTGCTGAACTGAGGCGGACAGCAGGATGAAACCCGGCTGAAACCGGGCAGCGCATTCAGCGGCTAGAGTTGCGCCCACCGCTGATTGCCTGCCCATGCGCCGCCTTGCCTGCTGCCTGACCGCTCTTGTTCTAGCTGCCTGTGCCAGCCAGCCGTCTGATGACGCGCCCTTCCTGCCGAGCGAGGCCGAGTTCGCCCAGCTGTTTCCGCAGCGCATTGCCTTCTACGACCATGCCGGCTTCGTCGCCGCGGTGCAGGCCACGCCGGGCTTTGCCTCGCGCGGCAACCCGCAGCAGCGGCGCCAGGAGATGGCCGCTTTCCTGGCCCAGATCGCCCATGAGTCCGACCAGCTGCGCGCCCAGCGCGAATACAACCGCGCGGCCTGGGACCACTACTGCCGCCGCGGCCCCGGTGAGGACTGCGCACCCGGTCAGCAGTACTACGGCCGGGGCCCCATCCAGCTGAGCTGGAATTACCAGTACCTGGCCGCCGGCCGCGCCCTGGGCCTGGACCTGTGGTCCGACCCCGACCTGGTGGCCCGCGATTCGCGCGTGGCCTGGCGCACGGCGCTCTGGTACTGGATGAACCAGACCGGCCCCTCGGACCGCAGCGCCCATGCGGCCCTGCAGGCCGGCGCCGGCTTCGGCGCGACCACGCGCGCTATCAACGGCGTGCTGGAGTGCGACAAGGGCGAGGGCTCGCAGGGCTGGCGCCAGCAGGCCAGCCGTGTCGCCTTCTACCAGCGGGCCACGGCGCTGTTCGGCGTCGAGCCGCTCGGCCCCCTGCACTGCTGAGCGAAGCAGAACAAGACCATGGACGAGGATTCCGACGACATGCTGTCTCGCCGCCACCTGCTGCAAGCCTCGGCCCTGGTCCTGCCGCTCGGCGAAGCCGGCGCCACAAGTGCGGTTCGCCGGGCCTATCTCGGCGGCTATGCACCCGAGTCCAAAGGCTTGCTGAGCCTGGAGCAGAAGGCCGACGGAGCCTGGTCGGCCGGACCGGTCCAGCCCAATCGCCACAGCCCCAGCTGGCTGCAGCTCTCGGGCGACGGACAGCGGCTCTACGCGGTCAACGAGCATGCGGATTTCGAGGGCCGGGCCAGCGGCTCGATCGGCAGCTATTCGATGGATTCAGCCAGTGGCGCCTTGACGCCGCTGGCCCAGGTCGCCTCGGGCGGGGCAGGGCCTGTCCACCTGAGCCTGCACCAGGGCCATGCCATCGTCTCGCACTACGGCAGCGGCGAGCTGGCGCTGCTGGCTGTGCAGCCGGACGGCAGCCTCGGCGCGCCGGTGCAGCGTGTGCCGGCGCCGGACGGTGCCAAGCCCCATGCCCACATGGCAAGACCCGACCCCAGCGGCCGCTGGGTGCTCGCGACCGACCTCGGCCAGGACCGCCTGAGCGCCTGGCGCTGGCAGGACGGCCGCCTGGCGCCGGGCCGCTCGCTGGCCCTGCGCGCCGGCAGCGGGCCGCGGCATTTCGCCTTCCATCCGCGCCTGCCCGAGCAGCTCTACCTGCTCAACGAAAAATCCAACACCTTGCTGTGGCTGGCCTTCGACGCCGGCAGCGGCAAGCTGCGTGTGCAAGCGGAGCTGAGCGCGCTGCCGGCCGGCCATGTGGGGCTCAGCTATGCCTCGGACCTGGTGGTCTCGCCCGATGGCCGCCACCTTTACAGCCTGAACCGGCTGCATGATGCGATCAGCATCTTCGCGTTGGCCTCCGACGGCCGGCCGCAATGGCAGGGCGAGGCCTGGGTGCGCGGCAGCTATCCGCGCTCCTGTACGCTGGATGCGCAGGGCCGCTGGCTGTTCGTCTGCAACCAGCGCAGCCAGCAAGTGAGCCTGTTCGAGCGCCAGGCCGAGGACGGCGGCCTGCGTTTTGCCGGGCAGGTGGCCGCGCCCAGCCCGGCCCACCTGGTGCTTGTCACTTGAGCGGAATGGGCGTGGCCCGGTCCACCGGCACCGCGGTCACGCTGTTCTGAGGCGAGCCCTCGATCAGCCGGTCCGAATAGGTCAGGTAGACCAGGGTGTTGCGCTTGGCATCGACCATGCGGACTATGCGCAGCTTCTTGAACACCAGCGAGATGCGCTCGTTGAACACCTCGTCCTGCTTCGGCAGCGGCTTGGCGATGCGCACCGGCCCGACCTGGCGGCAGGCGATCGAGGCCTCGGCCTTGTCCTCGGCCAGGCCCAGCGCGCCCTTGACGCCGCCGGTCTTGGCCCGCGAGACATAGCAGGTCACGCCCTCGACCGCGGGGTCGTCATAGGCCTCGACCACGATCTTGTGGTCCGGTCCTATCAGCTTGAAGACGGTATCGACCGCGCCTATGCGCTCGCCCTCGGCCAAGGCGGGGAGCGAGCAGCAAAGCAGGAGGGCAAGGCAGGGTAGGCGCATGGCGGTATTCCAGGTGGCGATGTCGACGCCAAGCCTATCAGCCGCCGCGCACCACCCGCAGCGCCAGCGGCCGGGCCTGGACCGTCAGCGAGCGCGCCGCCGGAATCGGCTCGCCATCCAGAGCCAGGGGCAGTGGCTCGGGGCTGTTGATCTGCAGGCTGCTGATGCGCCGCATGAAGATGCCCGGCAGGCGCAGGTGCTGGCCGGCCAGCAGGGCCGGCATCGCGGCCAGGGCGCCGAGCCGGCCGTAGCGGCCCACGCAGACCAGGTCCAGGTGGCCGTCGTCGATCTGCGCTCCCGGCGCCACCGGCATGCCGCTGGCATAGCTGGATGTATTGAGGCAGGAGGCGAACAGCATCTCGCCTTCATGCAAGACCTGGCCCCCGCTGGACAGCTTGAGCGGATAGCGGCGCAGCGAGCCGATTTCGGCCAGCGTGGCCCAGAGGTAGCGCGGCATGCCGCGCAGCCAGGTCGGCGCGGCCAGCGCGCGGGCGCCGACGGCGGCGTCGAAGCCCAGGGCCAGGCTGGACATGAAGTGGTGTTCGCGGCCCTCGACCTCGACGCAACCCAGGTCCATGCTGCCGGCCAGGCCGTGGCGCGCCTTCTCGAGTGCGGTCTCGAAGCTCAGGCCATGCAGGCCCAGGGCGCGGGCCAGGTCATTGCCGGTGCCGCCGGGCAGCAGGGCCAGTTCCAGCTCTCGTTCGACCAGGGCCGGCAGCAGCTGATGGACCGTGCCATCGCCGCCGGCCACGATGACCCGGCTGCGCGGCGGCAGGGCCAGCAGGCGTGCACGGGCGCTGGCCACGTCGGTCGGCAGGAACAGCGGCACCTTGGGCAGGGCTTCGCGCAGCGGCGCGGCCAGGGCGGCAGCACGGCCGCCGGCCGCCAGGGGATTGAGCAGGCACAGGGCGAGGGATTGCACGGGACGGAGGAGGACTTCTGTTGGCAGCCGCACACGATAGTCCTTTGCGCCGCCCCGGTCAGCGGGAAAGTCCCGCAGCCGCGGCCGCGGGCGATCCCTAAACTGGGCGGCGATGAGCTTGCACATCCCCACCCTGCTGTTGGCCTTGCTCGGCGGCTATCTGCTGCTGGGCCTGCAGTTGCTGGTGGCTCGAAGGGGCGCGCTGCGCCAGCCGGAACTGGGCCTCTGGGCCTGGGGCAACTGGGCCTTCGTGCTTGGCTTTGCCATGCTGGGCGCGCGGGTGGTGCTGCCGCTGTGGATCTCGGTATTGGTAGGCAACAGCTTCATCTTCGCCGGCCTGCTGCTCTATGTGCGGGCGCTGCAGCGTTTTGTGGAGTGCGGCTGGCCGGTGGCGCCGTTCTGGATCGCCTGGATGCTCAGCTCCAGCCTGACCGGCCTGCTGCTGGACAGCACGCTGGCCTGGCGCACGGCCTGGCTGTCGGTCGCCTATGCGCTGCTGCTCAGCCCGGGCATCTATGTGGTGATGCGCCATGGCTGGCGCCGCGAGGCCACGCTGCGGGCCGTGGGCCTGACATTGGCGCTGGCGGCTACCGCGCTTTGCCTGCGCGGCTGGCATGCGCTGCAGGTGCCTGAGCAGTACACCGACCTGATGCAAGCGAGCCTGGGCCAGGGCCTGACCTTTCTTTGCTCCTTCCTGGCTCTGATGGGCACGGGCTTCGGCTTCGTGCTGGCCAGCTTCGAGCGGGCCGCGGCGCGCATGGAGTCGCTGGCCAGCCACGACGGACTGACAGGCTGCCTCAACCGCAGCAGCACCGACGCGCTGCTGGCCCACACGCTGGAGCGCGGCCGCCGCGAGGGCTCGCCGGTGGCGTTTGCGATGCTCGACCTGGACCATTTCAAGCAGATCAACGACCGCTACGGCCACCAGGCCGGCGACCTGGCCCTGCAACTGTTCGCCCGCGAGGTGCGCCAGCGCCTGCGCGCCTCCGACGTGCTGGGCCGCCTGGGCGGCGAGGAGTTCGGCCTGCTGCTGCCGACCACTGATGAACCCGGCGCGCTGCGCCTGCTGGAGCAGGTGCGCCAGAGCGTGGCGGCGCTGCAGATCAAGCTGCCCGACGGGCGCGAGTTCTCGATGACGGTGTCGGCCGGCCTGGTCGTCGCGGCCTCGGACAGCAACCTGGACGCGGGCCGGGTCTACACCCAGGCCGACAAGGCGCTCTACCAGGCCAAGCATGGGGGGCGCAACCGCGTGGAGCGCGTGTCGCCCCTGCCTCTGCCGCAGGCCGCCGACTGAGCATAGACTGGCCTGACTTGGCCTGGCCGCGCCGGGCAAGGAGCAGCACATGAAGAATGTCTGGCTGGCCCTGTGCGGAGGCAATCTTCTATTGCCTCTTGCACTGGCCGGTCCGGTGCCTGAGGAGGACATTGCCCTGGCATTCGGTGACAAGCACATGGTCAGCATCGCGACCGGCAGCCGCCAGTCCCTGAAACGTGCGCCGGCCGTGGCGACCGTCATCACGGCCCAGGACATCGCGGCCATGGGCGCGACCGACCTCGACCAGGCGCTGGCGAGCGTGCCCGGCCTGCATGTCAGCTACGGGCCCATCCTCAACGTGCCCCTGTATGGCATCCGCGGCATGCTGAGCCAGCCGCTCAATGTGCAGGTGCTGGTCCTGTTGAACGGGCAGCCGATGAAGACGGCCTATGCCGGCGACAAGGGCAATGAATGGGGCGGATTTCCGCTCGAGAACGTGGCGCGCATCGAGGTGATACGCGGGCCCGGCTCGGCGCTCTACGGGGCCGACGCCTTCGCCGGCGTGATCAACATCGTCACCAAGGGGCCGGCCGCGCTCAAGGGCACGGAGCTCGGCGCGCGCGTCGGCGCCTTCAAGGCAGGCGACCTGTGGTTGCAGCATGCCGGCAGCCTCGGGCCGGCGGCGCTCAGTGCCTACCTGCGTGTCGGCAAGACCGACGGCCACGGCAAGACCATAGAAGCCGATGCAGCGACGCGGCTCGACAACCTGTTCGGCACCCACGCGAGCCGTGCCCCCGGGCCTATCAATGCCGGCCACGATGCGCTCGACGCCGGCCTTGAGCTGGGCTGGGAAAAGTGGAGGCTGCGAGCCAACAAGTTCATGCGTCACAACCTCGGCACCGGCGCCGGCGTCAACTCGGCGCTCGATCCGGACAGCCACATCGACATGGACCGCCTGATGGCCGATCTGAGCTGGACCGACGCGCAGTTCGCGCAGGACTGGGTGGCCGGTGCCACGGTGGCGATGAGCCGCTATCAGTTCGTGACGCCGCGCGGCCTGACGCTGTTCCCGGCGGGCACGCGCATAGGCGCCAACCTCTTTCCGAACGGCATGATCGGCGGGCCGGCGCGCTGGGAGCGCGTCTGGCGTTTCGATACGCATGCGATCTACAGCGGCCTGGCCGGCCACAGCCTGCGCATAGGCCTGGGCCACGACGACACCGACCTCTATCGCGCCGAGACCCGCAAGAACTTCATCGTGTCGCCGACCGGCGTGCCGGTGCCGACCGGGCCGGTGATCGACTACAACCCCATCCAGCCGCACATCCTGCCGGCGCGACGCACCAGCAACTACCTCTATGCGCAGGACGAGTGGAGCCTGGCGCCCGACTGGAGCCTGACCGCCGGCCTGCGCCATGACCGCTACTCGGACTTCGGCGGCACGACCAATCCGCGCCTGGCCCTGGTCTGGGAGGCGGCCTACAACGTGACGGCCAAGCTGATGCATGGCCGGGCCTTCCGCGCGCCGGGCTTCAGCGAGCAGTTCACGATCAACCCGGTCAGCACCGGCAACCCGGACATCAAGCCCGAGCGCATGAAGACCAGCGAGTTGGCGCTCGCCTGGGCGCCGGTCGCCGAGTTGCAGCTGAACCTGAGCCTGTACCGGCTGGATGCCAGCGAGATCATCCGCGTCGTCGCGAATCCGCCGCCGGCCACCGGCGCGACCTATCGCAACGTCGGCCGGTTGCGCGGCCGCGGCGGCGAGCTGGAGATGCAATGGGATGCGCTGCGCCAGCTGCGCGTGTCCGGGCACCTGGCCTTCCAGCGCACGACCGACCGGGCCACCGGGCTGGACGCCGGCTATGCGCCGCACCAGCACCACTACGCCCGCGTTGACTGGCGGGCTTCGGGCGAGTGGCAGCTGGGCACCCAGCTCAATCGCGTGGCAGATCGCAAGCGCGCGAGCGGCGATGCCCGCGCACCAGTGCCCGACTACACCACGGTGGACCTCAGCCTGCGGCGCACCATGGCGGGTTCCGGCTGGGAGATCGCCGCGCTGCTGCGCAATGCCTTCGACGCCGACGCCCGGGAGCCCACCCTGCCCGGAGGCACGCTGCCCAATGACCTGCCGCTGGCGGGCCGCAGCTGGTCGGTCGAGGCCAGGCTGCGCTTCTGACGACGACACAAGGCGGAACAGGAGACCCGATGAGCGAAACCCAGCGTGCCAGTCCTGTGGTGCGGCGCCTGCACCAGGTCCTGCTCTGGCCGCTTCGCCTGATGCCGCTACCCGGCGAGGACGCGGCGCCGCGCCGACCCTGGGAGCTGCTGGCGAAGCAGCCGGGGCCCTGGGCGCCGGTGGTCGATGAATACACCGGAGATTCGGCCAGCTTCCACGAAAGGCATTACCAGGAGTTCGTCACCTTCCTGCCTTTCGTCCAGCGCTTTCTCTACGGCGAGGGTCAGGCCGCGGCCCAGGCCCGTGGTGATGCACCGGCCGAAGCCGGCATGAAGGTGTTCCGCCGCCATGACGTGGCCATGCTGCGCGCGCGGACGCGCCCGGAAGCCGAGCCGCTCACGCTCAAGGTCATCCACATCGACCTCTACTTCTTCTTCGACGTGGACGTGGTGCTGCTCAACGTGGAGCTGGCCGGCGACGAGCTGGCCCTGGCGGAAGCGCAGGACCTGCTCTACCGGCTGGGCCGTGCCTACCCCTCGGGCTGGGATGCGGCCGGCCAGCCCTTGCACACCCTGGTCGAGGCCGCCTGGCTCGATGACCAGGGCCGGGTGCTGGCCAGTTCGGACAGCGGCGAGCGCGAGCGCTTCATCGCCCATGTGCATGAGCAGCGGGCGCCGCGCATCGCCGCCCACTGGGACTTCCTGCTGCGCCCGCTGGTGCCCGATGCTTCGACCGAAGCCGGCCTCTTGCGCTACCGCCAGATCGACTACTACCGCATGCCGATGATGGCCTGGCTGGCGCTGGACGATCCGCGTGCACTGAGCCGCGCCGACTTCGTGCGTCTGGGCCTGGTCACCGGCGCCGGCGCGACCGAGCAACTGCCCTTCGGCGATGCGATGCTCGCCGACTTCGAGCAGCGCTATTGCTACGACCGCTTCTGGCAGTCCGGCGGCGCGGCACCCGATACCCGCTACATAGGTTGCGGCCATGCCCTGATCGTCATAGGCCGCAGCGACGCCGAATTCTTCTGCTGCCGCGACCGCGGCGTGCTGGCCCAGTTCCGCCACCAGCATTTCCTGATCTTCCTGATCGCCCATTTCCAGAAAGCCACGCTGCTGATGTTCTCGGACCGCCTGGTCGAGGCGCTGCGCCGGCTGAATGTTCAGGATGCGGACAGCGTGCGCCGCTTCAAGCGGGCGATCCGGGCTGCCTTCGAGGGCTTTCTGCGCTTCACCCACCGCTACTGGTTTCACGCCCTGGCCGAGCAGGCCCAGGCACGGGCGCTGTTCGCGTTATGTCAGCGGCATCTGGAGACCGAAACCCTGTATGCCGAGGTCAAGAGCCGCATCAGCGACATGGCCTCCTACCTCGAAGCCGACAATCTGAGGCGCCAGGCCAACACCGTGGTGCGCCTGACCGTGGTGACCATCTTCGGTCTGGTGGGCACGATTACCACCGGCTTCCTGGGCATGAACTTGCTGGCCGAGGCCGAGGCGCCGCTGTCGCGCCGCTTCTGGATCTTCATGCTCACCCTGCTGGTCACCGTGGCGCTGACCGTCTACACCATGGCCAAGTCCAAGCGCCTCTCTGACTTCCTGGATGTGCTGTCGGACGAACGTGTAAGCGCCTGGAACAAGCTCCGCGCCTTCTTCGCGGTATGGATTGCTTGAGCATCCTCAAGATACGGGCTTGCAGCCGCGCCGAATCGCGGGCAGGATTTCCCTTGCTGTTGCCGGATCGAGGGCCCGCTGAGGTCAAGTCCGCCGATGGTGAAGGGGAGCAGTGGCCATGTCTGCAGAGCAGCATCCGGATACGAGGGCGTCGGCGCGTCGCAGCGTCGCCAGAGGCAGCAGCGTCGTCAGCCGGCGCCAGCGCTGCTACCAGCACGGGCTGGTGCAGGCGCGTCGCGCGCAGGCCCGCAGCGAACTGGTCGCGCGGCTGATCGCCGACCACATTCCCGGACGCATCGCCTACTGGGACCGCCAGCTGCGCTGCCGCTTCGCCAACCGCGGCTATCACGAGTGGTTCGACCTGAGTCCTGATCAGGTGCTGGGCCGACGCATGGGCGAGCTGTTCGCCCCCGAGGACTGGGCCCAGATCGAGCCCAACGTGAACGCCGCGCTGCGTGGCGAGATGCAGTCCTTCGAGGCCGAGGTGCGCGGCCGTTCGCCCGACTGGCAATGGATCCAGTACCTGCCCGATGTGCAGGACGGCCGGGTACGCGGCTTCGTCGTGCTGGCCCTGGACATCAGCGTCCGCAAGCGGGCCGAGCTGGCCCTGAAGGACATCAATGGCGAGCTGCTGGTGGCGCGCGACAAGGCCGAGGCCGCCAGCCGCGCCAAGAGCGCCTTCCTGGCCCATATGAGCCACGAGATCCGCACGCCGATGAATGCCATCCTGGGCCTGACCCACCTGCTGCGCCGCGATGCGCAGGACGAGCTCGCGGCCCGGCGCCTGCGCGACATAGACGGTTCGGCCCAGCATCTGCTGCAGATCATCAACGACGTGCTGGACATGTCGCGCATCGAGTCCGGCCGGCTGGACCTGGAGGGCGTGGACTTCGACAGCGCCGCCCTGGTCTCGCGCAGCGTGGCCCAGGTGGCCGATGCCGCGGCCTCCAAGGGCCTGGAGCTGCAGGTGGACCTGGGCGACCTGCCGCTGCGCCTGCACGGCGACCCGACGCGGCTGATGCAGATGCTGCTGAACCTGCTGTCCAACGCGGTCAAGTTCACCGAGCAGGGCGCGGTCTGGGTGGCGGCGCGAGTGCTGGAGCGAACCGGGCAGAACCTGTTGCTGCGCTTTGAGGTGCGCGACAGTGGCATAGGCATCAGCGCCGAAGCCATGGGGCGCTTGTTCACGCCTTTCGAGCAGGCTGACGCCGGCAATGCAAGGCGCTACGGCGGCACCGGCCTGGGCCTGGCGATCACCCGCCACCTGGCCCGCAAGATGGGCGGCGATGCAGGGGCTCAGAGCGCGGTGGGTGCAGGCAGCCTTTTCTGGTTCACTGTGCAGCTGCAGCTCGGCGAGATGCCGGCGGCCAAGGCTTTGCTGGCCCAGGAGGCGCCTCTGCTGGCGCCCAGCGAGGCCGAGCAGCTGCTGCGCGAGCGCCATGCCGGCCGCCGCGTGCTGCTGGCCGAGGACGACCCGGTCAACCAGATGGTCGTGTGGTCGCTGCTGCAGGCCGCGGGCCTGGAGGTGGACATGGTGGGGGACGGCGCCCAGGCTTTGCGCCGGGCCCGCGTGCAGCGCTATGACGCCATCCTGATGGACATGGAGATGCCGGAGATGAACGGCCTGGACGCCTGCCGGGCGATACGCCGCGACACGGTCCATGCGCTGACGCCCATCGTGGCCCTGACCGGCAATGCCTTTTCGTCCGACCGCGAGGCCTGCCTGGCCGCCGGCATGGACGACTTCCTGCCCAAGCCGGTGGCGCCGGAGCTGCTCTACGCCAGCCTGCTCAACCTACTTGGCTGAGGCCGCACACAGGGCCCGGAAGGGGCCTGTGGCTGCCGAAGGACCGGCCCCGATACAAGGGGCCGGGCTGGGGGGCGCACTGCTTCAGCAGTTCTCGTATTTCCAGTTGCGCCGCTTGCCCTCGGCGATCCATTCGACCGCCTGGACCAGGCGCTTGAGCCGGGTCTCTTCCTTCTTGGCCTCGATGATCCATTCCACGTACTCGCGCTGGGCACCGGGCGGGAAGCCCTCGAATACCTGCCTGGCGGCGGCGTTGGCCTTGAGCGCGGCGGCCAGGTCGGAGGGAATCTCCGGTGGCGGCTTGCGCTCGGCGCTTCGCTGCGCCATGCGGGGCGGCTTGGCGCCGCTCGCGATCAGCTCGGCGGCGCGCTTGATCATGACCCGCAGCTCGCGCTGGTTGGGCAGATCCTTCAGGGTGCTGACCCGGCCCAGCTGGCCCATGGCGCCGTCCTTGCGGTCGGACTCGTCCACCGCCTGGTCGTTCCAGAAACCGAAGCCGCAATGGGCCTTGAATGCAGACATGCCGGTGAGGATCTTGCCCCCGTACATGAAATGCGGCCGGCTCCACTTCATGGTCTCCTCGACCTCCGGGCAGGCCGCATGGACCTGGGCCCGCCAGTGGCGCAGCAGCGGCTGTGCGAATTCGGGGGCGCCCTCGATGTAGGCGTCAATGCGCGGATCTAGCGTCGGCATGCAGTTGTCTCCGTACAGCTGAGGGGCCGGAGCATAGGCTAGCCGCGCGCGTGCGTCACCCCGCCATCGACCACCAGCGTGGTGCCCACCACATAGTCGCCGGCCCGCGAGGCCAGGTAGATGGCGGCGCCGGCCATGTCGTCCTCGCAGCCTATGCGGCCGGCCGGGATGCGGGCTGCCACCTCGGCCTCGTGGTCGCGGGCCGCGCGGTTCATCTCCGAAGCGAAGGCGCCGGGCGCTATTGCATTGACCACGATGTTGTTCTCGATCAGGCGCAAGGCCATGCGCCGGGTCAGGTGGATCAGGCCGGCCTTGCTGGCGGCATAGGAATAGGTCTCCAGCGGATTGACCGAGAGGCCGTCGATCGAGGCGATCTGGATCACCTTGGCCGGATGATGTTCGGCGGCCTTCTGCAGCAGGCCATGCAGGGCCTGGGTGAGGAAGAAGGGCGCCTTCAGATTGAGGTCCACCACCTTGTCCCAACCCTGTTCGGGGAATTCGTCGAAGGGCGCGCCCCAGGCGGCGCCGGCGTTGTTGACCAGGATGTCCAGTCGCTCCTCCAGGCGGGCGAGTTCCTGCGCCAAGGCCTGGGCGCCGGCCACCGCGGAAACATCGGCCGGCAGGGCCACGCAGGGGCCCAGCGATGAAAGCTCCTCGGCAGCCGCCCTGCAGGCCTCGGCCTTGCGCGCCGAGATGTAGACCTTAGCGCCCTGGCGCAGAAAGCCGGCCGCGATCATGCGGCCTATGCCGCGCGAACCGCCGGTGACCAGGGCCACGCGGCCCTGCAGAGAAAACAGCTGCTCCATGGTCGATACCTCCTGTGGGGATCGAGTCTGCGGCGCTCTGGCAGGCCTCGCAGTCGCCGCGGAGACGAGCCGTCACCTGCGGGACGTGATCTTCAGCTGCCCAAGGCTGTGGCAGGCGACGGCGATCTCGTCCGGCGTCAGGGCGGAGTAGCCCAGCAGCCAGCCGTCCTGCCGCAGCGGGCCCTGGTAGAGCGCCGACAGGCCCGGCGTCAGCAGGCCGAGGGCGGCTGCGGCGCGCGTGAAGCGGGCCTCCTCGCCCCGGGGCAGCAGGGCCGCCAGCTGCAGTCCACCCGGGCCGGGCTGTGGCTCCAGCCAGGCGCGGATTGGCTGCAAGGCCTGCAGCAGGCAGTCGCGGCGCTGCTGATAGAGCCTGCGCATCAGCCGCAGATGGGCGGCGAAATGGCCTTGACGCAGGAAGTCGGCCGCCACGGCCTGGGGCAGTTGGGCCGCGTGGCCGTCCTGGGTGGTGCGGGCGGTGACGAAGGGCGCAACCAGGGCTTCGGGCAGCACCAGGTAGGCCAGGCGCAGCGACGGGAACAGCACCTTCGAGAACGTGCCGACGTAGAGCACCCGGCCGTGCTCGTCCAGGCCTTGCAGCGCCGGCATCGGCCGGCCGTCGTAGTGGAATTCGCTGTCGTAGTCGTCCTCGATGATCCAGGCCTGCTCGCGCCGGGCCATCTCCAGCAGGGCCAGGCGGCGCGGCAGGCTCAGGGCCATGCCGCAAGGGTACTGGTGCGAAGGTGTCAGGTAGACCAGCCGTGGCGACGGCAGGGCCGGATCGGGACGCAGGCCCTCGCGGTCCAGCGGCACAGGCTGCAGCCGGGCGCCGGCCGCTTCGAAGGCAGTGACCGCGCCGCGGTAGCCGGGTTCCTCCATCCAGACGCAGTCGTCCGCATCCAGCAGCATCAGGGCCGCCAGCTGCAGCGCCTGCTGGGAGCTGCTCAGGACCAGCACCTGCTCGGGTCGGCAGCGCAGGCCGCGCGAGGTGTTCAGATAGGCTGCAATGGTCTCGCGCAGTTCGGGCAGGCCTTGCGGATCGCCGTAGCCCAGCAGTCCTGGCTGGCGCCTGAGTCTGCGGTTCAGCAACTGGCGCCACAGGGCCAGCGGGAAGGCCCGCAGCTCGGGACTGCCGGCGGCAAAGGGCAGCGGCCGGGCCGGATCGATGCAGCCGCCGCCATCGGCAATCCGCTGGCCACGCGTGGACAGGACGGGTGCCGCCGCAACCATTGTTCTTGCGGACCGCACATCAGGCAGTGCACGGCCGGTGTCGATCGCCACGAAACTGCCGCGGCCGACCTCGCGCCGCAGATAGCCCTCGGTCTCCAGACGACCATAGGCTGCCTCGACGGTGACGCGCGAAAGCCCGAGGTCCTCAGCCAGCTGCCGGCTGGCCGGCAAGCGGTCGCCGCGCCGCAGCGCGCCACTGCGGATGCCGTGGCGTAGCGCCGCCACCAGCTGTTCACGGCGGCCGAGGCCAGGTTCCATGGCCTGGTCCAGCAGCTGCATCCAGAGGCCGGGGCGAGCGGACATTGGTCTTATCCATAGGGTGACATTGGTATCAATGCTAAGTCCAATCGATGGAACACTGAAGGCCTTCCAACCGAGGAGCCCTGCATGTCTACCGTCGCAACCGTTGCCGCCCCGATCTCGCTGGTGCTGGCCCACCCGGCCCCCGAGCCGCAGGACAGTGCCGCCTTCATGGCCGCCAAGCTGGCCTATCACACCGATGCCTGGGACGTGGCCGAGGACCTGCGTGCAGGCGTGACCGGCATCGTCGTGATCGACACCCGCTCGCCCGAGCTCTATTCAGCCGGCCATGTGCCCGGCGCGATCAGCTTCCCCCACCGCACGATGACGGCCGAGAGCGTGGCGCGGCTGGACAGCAGCAAGACCTATGTCTGCTACTGCGACGGCATCGGTTGCAACGGCTCGACCCAGGGGGCTTACAAGCTGGCGCGGCTGGGCTTGCGGGTCAAGGAAATGCTGGGCGGCCTGGACTTCTGGCGCCGCGACGGCCAGCCGGTGGCGACCGGCGAGGCGCCGGGCAGCCTGGACCCGAACGCGCCGGCCATCGTCTGCGGCTGCTGAGCGCGGGTCGGATGGCCGAGCCGGCGATGAAATATGGGCGAGGAGAGGCCGGGCTGCGGGCTGCCGGCCCGGCGGATGCGCCGGTGCTGGCAGCCCTCTGCGCCGAGCATGCGGCCTACGAGCGACTGGCGAACTGGCCCGCCGACCCCGGGTTGGCCAGCCGCCTGGCCGAGGCGCTGGCCTCCGGCCGCCTGAATGCCTGGCTGGTCCTGACCGGTTCGGGCGAGGCCCTGGGCTATGCCAGCGTCACGCTGGACTTCGCGACGCTGGGGGCCTACCGCTTCGCGCATCTCGACTGCCTGTACCTCAGGCCGGCAGCGCGCCGGCAGGGCCTGGGGCAGCGCCTGCTCGACTGCGTCCAGGCCTTTGCCAGCCAGCAGGGTTGCCGCGAGCTCCAATGGCAGACCCCGCCCTGGAACCAGGGCGCGATCGCCTTCTACGAAGCCTGCGGCGCGCAGGGCTGCGACAAGCGTCGCTTCCGTCTGGCCTTGCCGCGCTGAAGGCATCTCAGGGTGTCAGGTCCGGCGCGGGCACCGGCGAAATCTGCTGGCTGCGTGCGGCCTCATCCTGCCGGCGCAGCGAGGCCTGGTAGGCCGGCCGCTGCTGCAGCCTCTGCCAGTAGGCCGCCACGGCGGGTGTGAACTCGCGGTCCAGCTGCAGATGCGATGCCAGCAGCAGGGCATAGCCGACCGAGATGTCGGCCGCGGTGAAGCGGCCGGCGCACAGCCATTCGCGTTCGGCCAGGCGCGCGTCCAGCGTGCGCAGCCGCGACAGGAACCAGCGCCGGTAGTCCTCGACCACCTGGGGCTGGCGGCGCTCCACGGGCTCGAAGCGGCCATAGCGCAGCAGCAGGGTCTGCGGAAAGGTCAGGGTGGCTTCGCCGAAGTGCAGGTAGTTCAGGTAGGCGCCGAAGTCGGGCTCGCCCACGGCCACGTCCAGCTGGCCGGGTGAATGCCGGGCCGCCAGGTACTGGCAGATCGCCGCCGATTCGCTCATATGGATCTCACCGTCCACCAGCCAGGGCACGGTACCCAGCGGGTTCTCCTCCAGGTAGGGCTTGCGCAGCACGCGCGGCGGAAACGGCAGCATGCGCAGCTCGCAGGGCAGGCCCAGCTCTTCCAGCGCCCACAAGGGGCGGAACGAGCGGGCCGAGTGGCAGTGGTAAAGCTTCATTGCTGGCCTTTGTGACGCTGGCGTGGCGATGCGATTGGGAGTAGAACCAGTTCCCAGGGAGCCCCCAGATTCTTGCCGAGGAGCGCCGCCATGCTCTGGAACTCGACCCTGCTGCCCGCCGAAGGCTTTCAAGCCCCGCCGGAACTTCCCATGCACGACCATGAGGCCGCACCGGCCGGGCTGCCTCCCGAGGCCCTGCTGCTGGACGTGCGCTCCTATTCCGAATTCATGTCCGGCCATGTGGAGGGCGCGCGCTGCCTGCCGCTGCCCCGCCTGATGGAAGACATCGTCCACCTGGTGCCCGACCCGTCCCTGCCCATCGTTCTCTATTGCTCCAGCGGCACCCGCGCCGAGCAGGCGCTGCGCCAGCTGCGGCGCATGGGCTATCTGCATGTCAGCAATGGCGGCACGCCTCAGCACCTGGCCGGCCGCCTGGGGCGGGCTGTGCAGCGGGGCATGTAGGCCTCGGGGTGTCATTCGTCATAACTTCCTGGGTCGCTGTCCGTCGGGAGACTTGACAGTGATCCTGGCGCGGCGCCGAGTCCGCCGGGCCAAGTCCTTGGCCCGGCGGGACTTTTGAAATCTGGCCCGGTCCTTGCTCATGGAAAACCCGCATCCCGTCGGATCAGCGTCCGGCGGCGATGTCACTACAACGATTCGATCGACCAAAGAGGGTGTCTCCATGACCATCAAGAACCGCCTGGCGCGGCTGGGCCTGCTGTTGTCCCTGGGATTTGCAGCCGTCTCCGCGCAGGCCTCGCCTGTGAATTTCTCTTTCGAGGGCAACTTCGAGAACAACAACGATGTGCAGCTGTTCAACTTCGCGGCCAACGGCAGCTCGGTCGTTCGGCTGATCAGCTACAGCTATGGCGGTGGCACCCAGGCCAACGGCCGTGCGGTCGCGGCCGGCGGCTTCGACCCCATCCTGGCGGTTTTCGATGCCACAGGTGTACGCATCGGTCAGAACGACGACGCCATCAGCAACACGACGGGTGCCTGTGGTGCGAGCGCCGTGACGCCGCACAACGGCCTCCCGTTCGACACCTGCTTCGAGCTGCAGCTGGCCGCCGGCCAGTACACGGTGTCCGTCATGCAGTACGACAACTTCACGGCCGGAGCCAACCTGTCGGATGGCTTCCGCTACGACAACAACCCCAATTTCCTCAGCACGCCGTTCGACGGCCGCGGCCACTACTGGGCCTTCGACATCCTGAATGTCGAAGCGGCCGACCAGCAGGGCGTGCCGGAACCTGGCAGCCTGGCGCTGGCCGCCCTTGGCCTGACCGTGCTGGGGCTGCGTCGCAAGCGCGCCTGAGCTCCCGGGTGACGTGAGCCGGCGAATCGACTGAGCGCTGACCGCCCCGGACTTCACAGCGAGGCCCGGGGCGGTGCAGGCGGATCACATGCTGCGCCGGTACTGCCCGCCCACCTCGAACAGCGCCGAGGTGATCTGGCCCAGCGAGCAGACGCGCACCGCGTCCATCAGCACGTCGAACACATTCTGGTTGGCGATGACGGCCTGCTGCAGGCGCTTGAGCATGGCGCCGCTGGCGCCGGCATGGCGTTCATGGAACTCGGCCAGGCGGTTCAGCTGGCTCTGCTTTTCTTCCTCGGTCGAGCGGGCCAGCTCGATGTGCTCGGGCACCGGCTCGCCATGCGGGTTGCGGAAGGTGTTGACGCCGATGATGGGGTACTCGCCGGTGTGCTTGAGCATCTCGTAGTGCAGCGACTCTTCCTGGATCTTGCTGCGCTGGTAGCCGGTCTCCATAGCGCCCAGCACGCCGCCACGCTCGGCGATCTTCTCGAACTCGGCCAGCACCATTTCTTCGACCAGCTCGGTCAGCTCCTCGATGATGAAGGCGCCCTGCGAGGGGTTCTCGTTCTTGGCCAGGCCCCACTCGCGGTTGATGATCAGCTGGATCGCCATCGCGCGGCGCACCGACTCTTCGGTCGGCGTGGTGATCGCCTCGTCGTAGGCGTTGGTGTGCAGCGAGTTGCAGTTGTCGTAGATCGCGATCAGCGCCTGCAGCGTGGTGCGGATGTCGTTGAAGGCGATCTCCTGCGCATGCAGCGAGCGGCCCGAGGTCTGGATGTGGTACTTCAGCTTCTGGCTGCGCTCGTTGGCGCCATAGCGGTCGCGCATCGCCACCGCCCAGATGCGGCGTGCCACGCGGCCTAGCACCGTGTACTCCGGGTCCATGCCGTTGCTGAAGAAGAACGACAGATTGGGCGCGAAGTCGTCGATGTGCATGCCGCGGGCCAGATAGGCCTCGACAAAGGTGAAGCCATTCGAAAGCGTCAGCGCCAGCTGCGAGATCGGGTTCGCGCCGGCCTCGGCGATGTGATAGCCGCTGATCGACACCGAGTAGAAGTTGCGCACGTTGTGGTGCACGAAGAACTCGGCGATGTCGCCCATCACCTTGAGGCTGAACTCGGTCGAGAAGATGCAGGTGTTCTGGCCCTGGTCTTCCTTCAGGATGTCGGCCTGTACCGTGCCGCGCACATTGGCCAGCACCCAGTCCTTGATCTTGGCGGCTTCGTCGGCGGTGGGTTCGCGCTGGTTGTCGGCGCGGAACCTGGCCAGGTTCTGGTCTATGGCCGTGTTCATGAACATGGCCAGGATGGTCGGCGCCGGACCGTTGATCGTCATCGACACCGAGGTCGTCGGGTTGCAGAGGTCGAAGCCGTCGTACAGCACCTTCATGTCGTCCAGCGTCGCGATGCTGACGCCGGAGTTGCCGACCTTGCCGTAGATGTCGGGCCGCGGTGCCGGGTCGGCGCCGTACAGCGTGACCGAGTCGAAGGCTGTGGACAGCCGCTTGGCTGGCATGCCTTCGGACACGAGCTTGAAGCGGCGGTTGGTGCGGAAGGCATCGCCTTCGCCGGCAAACATGCGGGTCGGGTCCTCGCCCTCGCGCTTGAAGGCGAACACGCCGGCCGTGAACGGGAAGGAGCCGGGCACGTTCTCCAGCATCAGCCACTTCAGCAGCTCGCCGTTGTCCTCATAGCCGGGCAGCACCACCTTCTTGATCTTGGTGCCCGAGAGGCTGGTCGAGACCAGGGCGGTGCGGATCTCCTTGTCGCGGATCTTCACCACGTACTCGTCGCCGGCATAGGCCTTCTGCATGTCGGGCCACTGGTTCAGCAGCTGGCGCGCATCGGCGTCGAGGCGACTGGCGCGCTGGTCGGCCAGCGCTATCAGGGCATTGCGGGCGTTGTGCTTGTCCGGGTTGTCCTCGAGCAGCATGCGGGCGCCGGCGTTGAGCTGCTGGATCTCGCGCGCCAGCTGGGCCTGGCCGCGGGCGCGCTTCTTGTACGAGCGCACCGAGTCCGAGATCTCGGCCAGGTAGCGCACGCGGGCCGGCGGCACGATGGGGGTCTGGTGGGTGCTGTGGCGCGTGGCGGCGATGGGCAGGCGGCCTTCGGCCAGCTTCAGGCCCAGCGCGGCCAGGCGCGGCTTCAGGGCCTGGTACAGGGCGGTGACGCCGTCGTCGTTGAAGCGGCTGGCCATGGTGCCGAAGACCGGCATCTGGTCCGGCTTCTGGGTCCAGGCTTCCTTGTTGCGCTGGACCTGCTTGGCCACATCGCGCAGCGCATCGGCTGCGCCCTTGCGGTCGAACTTGTTGATCGCCACGAACTCGGCGAAGTCCAGCATGTCGATCTTCTCGAGCTGGCTGGCGGCGCCGAACTCGGGCGTCATCACGTACATGGGCACGTCCACATGCGGGACGATGGCGGCATCGCCTTGGCCAATGCCCGAGGTCTCGACGATGACCAGGTCGAAGCCGGCCACCTTGGCGGCGGCGATCACGTCGGGCAGGGCGGCGGAAATTTCGGACCCGAAATCCCGGGTCGCCAGCGAGCGCATGTAGACGCGGGCACCCTGGCTCCAGGGCGATATCGCGTTCATGCGGATGCGGTCACCCAGCAAGGCGCCACCGCTCTTGCGGCGCGAGGGGTCGATGGAGATGACGGCGACGCGCAGCGCGTCGTCCTGGTCCAGGCGCAGCCGGCGTATCAGCTCGTCGGTCAGGCTGGACTTGCCGGCGCCGCCGGTGCCGGTGATGCCGAGCACCGGGGTCTTGAGATCCTTGGCGGCGGTCTGCAGAGCCGACACGACGCCGGCATCGGCCTTGCCGTTTTCCAAGGCGGTAATCAATTGGGCCAGGGCGCGCCAGGCGGCTTCGCCGTGGCCCTGGATGGCTGCCAGCGCCTTGGGCGCATCGGCCGTGAAGTCCTGGTCGGACTTCATCACCATCTCGCCGATCATGCCGGCCAGGCCCATGCGCTGGCCGTCCTCGGGGCTGAAGATGCGCACGCCGTGGTCCGCGAGGTCGCGGATCTCGGCCGGCACGATCACGCCGCCGCCGCCGCCGAAGACCTGGATCTTGTCGCCGCCGCGCGCCTTCAGGAGCTCGACCATGTACTTGAAGTATTCGACGTGGCCACCCTGGTAGGACGAGATCGCGATGCCTTGCGCATCTTCCTGCAGTGCGGCGGTCACCACCTCGTCGACCGAGCGGTTGTGGCCCAGGTGGATCACCTCGGCGCCCATGCTCTGCAGGATGCGCCGCATGATGTTGATGGCCGCGTCATGGCCGTCGAACAGGCTGGCGGCGGTCACGAAACGGACCTTGTTCGTGGGGCGGTACTCGGCGAGCGCCTTGTATTCGGCGGACAGGTCGGTCATGGGCGTCTCCGGTGGGCGCGCGCGGGGCGGCGTCCTGGTTCTAGCAGCAAAGGAGCGGCGATTCTAGGTTTGGTTGACGTTTACGTAAACGTCAGCTCGTGTCGGCCCCTGGGCGCCAGGCGCCCCTGGGGTGGGACCGGCTGGGTTTGTCCTCAGCCAGGCGGGGGCCGAGGCTGGCTGATGATGGTGGGCTGCCGCTTCCGGCGGTCGAAAGGTTCCCATGTCGAATGCCCTGAACCGCCGCGGCTTTCTGGCTGGCTCGCTGCCCTTGGTCGCTGCTGGCGGCGCGGTGGCTGCTCCGGTTGCCAGTGTCGCCGGCGCCGATCTCGCCGATGCAGCCACCCTGCTGGCGCAGATGCAGGCCGGCAAGACCAGCGCCGAGAAGCTGACCCGCCAATTCCTGCGCCGCATCCAGGAGATCGACAGGCGCGGCCCGCGCCTGGCTTCGGTGATCGAGCTGAACCCCGAGGCCTTGGCCCAGGCCCGGCAGCTCGATGCCGAGCGCCGCAAGGGTCGCTTGCGCGGCCCGCTGCACGGCCTGCCGGTGCTGCTGAAGGACAACATCGCCACCGGCGACAAGATGTGCACCAGCGCCGGTTCGCTGGCGCTGGCCGGCCTCAAGGCCCGGCGCGATGCCTACCTGGTCCAGCGGCTGCGCGAGGCCGGGGCCGTGATCCTGGGCAAGACCAACCTCAGCGAATGGGCGAACTTCCGCTCGACCCGCTCCAGCAGCGGCTGGAGCAGCCGCGGCGGCCAGACCCTCAATCCGCATGCCCTGACCCGCAGCCCCAGCGGCTCCAGCTCGGGCTCCGGCGCGGCCGTGGCCGCCGGCTTGTGCGTCTTCGCCGTGGGCACCGAGACCGACGGCTCCATCGTCTCGCCGGCCAACCGTTGCGGCATCGTCGGCCTCAAGCCCACCTTGGGCCTGGTCAGCCGCGATGGCGTGATTCCCATCGCCGCCTCGCAGGACACGCCAGGCCCCATGGCCCGTTCGGTGGCCGATGCGGCCCTGCTGCTGCAGGCCTTGGCGGGCCGCGATGCGCGCGATGCCGCGACGGCCGCCGCCCCTGAGCTACCCGACTACCGGGCCGCGCTGCGGACCGATGCACTGAAGGGCGCCCGCATCGGCGTGGTGCGCAATGCCCGCCCACCGCTGCCGCAGGTGGGCGTGCTGTTCGAGGCTGCGCTCCAGGTGCTGCGCGAGCAGGGCGCCGAGCTGGTCGAGGGCCTGCAGATTCCCAACCGGGCCAAGTACCTGGAGACCGAGGGCATCTGCCTGCACCATGAATTCAAGGACGGCCTGCCGCGCTACCTGGCCGAATTCCAGCCCGACGCACCGTTCAGGGACCTGGCCGAGCTGATCGCCTGGAACCAGCAGCATGCCGACCGGGCCATGCCGTATTTCGCCCAGGAGCTGTTCCTCACGGCCCAGTCCAAGGGCGACCTGCAGAGCGCCGAGTACCGCGAGGCGCTGGCGACCAACCAGCGCTATGCGCGCACCGAGGGCCTGGATGCGCTGTTCGCCGAGCACCGGCTGGATGCCGTGGTCTCGCCGACCGGCGATCCGGCCTGCCGCATCGACCATCTGCTGGGCGACTACGGCGGCGGCTCCACGCTCACCGGGCCGTTTGCCGTGGCCGGCTATCCCCACATCACCGTGCCCATGGGCCAGGTGTCGGGCATGCCGGTGGGCTTGTCGCTCGGTACGCTGGCCTGGCAGGAGGCGAAGCTGCTGGGCCTGGCCCATGCCTACGAGCAGGCGAGCCGGCACTACCGTGCCCCGCGCTTCCTGAAGGACGCCGGCTAGGCCTGGGCCAGCAGCGTCGCCACCTCGGCGGCCGAGCGCACGCCTAGCTTGGCGAACACCCGCGCGCGATGGACCTCGACCGTGCGCACCGAGACATGCAGCTCGTCGGCGATCACCTTGTTGAGCTTGCCGGCCGCCACGCGCTGCATCACCTCGCGCTCGCGTTCGGTCAGGCTGGCCAGCCGGGCCTCACGCTCGGCCGACACCGCGTTGTCGGCCTGGGTCGCGGCATCGACCGCCAGCGCCTGGGCAATGCGGTCGGCCAGCGCGTTGTCGCTGTAGGGCTTCTCGAGGAAATCGAAGGCGCCCTTCTTCAGCGCATCGACCACCATGGGAATGTCGCCATGGCCGGTCAGGAACAGCACCGGGTTGCTGATCGAGCGCGCCAGCAGCTCGTCATGCAGGCGCATGCCGTTCATGCCTTCCATGCGCACGTCGAGCAGGAAGACGCCACGCGGCGGCCGCTGCAAGGCATCGAGCGCCGCCAGCACCGCTGCGCCGCTCTCATAGGGCCGCACCTGCAGGCCGCGCGAGCCCAGCAGAAAGGCCAGCGCATCGCGCACGTTCGGGTCGTCGTCGACCAGCCAGACATCAGACATCCTGCAGCGCCTCCTCCTGGCTGTCTTCGGTGGCCAGCGGCAGACTGAACGAGAAGCGCGCGCCGCCGCCGCTGGCCTCGCCGGCATCCAGCAGGCCCTGGTGGGCCTCGACGATGGAGCGGCAGATCGCCAGGCCCATGCCCATGCCTTCGCGCTTGGTCGAATAGAAGGGCGCGCACAGCTGCTCGGCCGTCAGGCCCTGCAGGCCGGGGCCGTTGTCGCTCACGTCGATGCGGACGAAGCGCTCGCCGGCCACGCGCGCAGCGACCTCGATGCGGCGCGGCTCCGGATGGCCGGCCAACGCGTCGGCGGCATTGCGGACCAGGTTGATCACCACCTGTTCCACCAGCACCGCATCGGCCACCACCTCGGGCAGATCGGGCGCCAGCTGCAGGCTCAGCTGGATGCGCGAGCGCGCCAGCTCCTTGCCGAGCAAGGCGACGGCATCGGCGATCACGCCGCCCAGCTCGCAGGGCTCGCGCTGCGGTTCGCGCCGGGTCAGGAATTCGCGGATGCGCTGCACCACGCGGCCGGCCTGGGCGGCCTGCTGGCCCAGGCGCTGCAAGGCGCCGAGCACCACGGGGTCGGTGCCACCCTGGCGCTCCAGCGAATTGAGCACGCCGGCGTTGTAGCTGGAGATCGCGGTCAGGGGCTGGTTCAGCTCATGGGCCAGGGTGGAGGCCACCTCGCCAAGCATGGTCAGGCGCGCGTTGTGGGCCAGGGTCTCGACCTGGCGGCGTTCGCGTTCTTCCAGGCGCTTGCGTTCGGTGATGTCGAGGATGGAGCCCATCCAGCCGATCTGCCGGCCGGCGGCATCGACCAGCGGCGACTCGAACACCAGCACCTCGATGGCATGGCCGTCGCGGTGGCGCCAGCGCGCTTCATAGCCTTCGCGCGGCGCCTCGCCGGCCAGCGTGCGGCGGTTGCGCTGCGTGACTTCGTCGATGGCATCGGGTGGCCAGTAGGGCATGGGCGGCTTGAGGCCCAGCAGCTGCTCGGCCGGCCAGCCGACCAGCTCGCAGAAAGTGCGATTGACATACAGAAGCACGCCCTCGGCATCGCGGGCCCGCAGGCCCACCAGGGCCGAGTCCTCCATCGCCTGGCGCCAGGCGGCCTCGGTGCGCCAGGCGGCCTCGGCCTTCATCACCTGGCGCATCTGGCGGCGCAGCAGCCAGCTCGCCACGATGGACAGCGGCAGGAAGCCGGCGATCAGCACCAGGGCCAGCGGCTTCAGCGCCGTGGGCTGGGCCTCACGCAGCGTCAGCACCAGGGCGGCATCGCTGAGCGCGGCCTCGGCCAGCGGGCCGGTGCGCAGCGGGCCGGTCAGCGAGACCCGGTAGCTGGGGCCGCTCGCCACGGCATTGCGGCTTTCGCTGGTGCTGGCGATCAGGAGGTCGGCGCTGTCGATCATCTGCACCTCGTACTTGCGCGACAGCCACCACGGCACGCCGTTCTTGAGCAGCAGCGAGGGGTCGTAGCGGACCACCAGCTTGCCGTCGCGGCCCTCGGGACCGACCGGCTCGACCAGGTGCAGGGTCAGACCATCGCCGGCCGGGCTGCCCTGCGGCGGCAGCTGGGCGATCTGGCGGTTGCGGGTGTCCAGCCAGGTGACCGTCAGCCAGAGCCGGCGCAGGCCGGCATTGACCTCGGGCCGGGCCGCCAGCGCCTCGGCACCGGCCGGCTGGCCCGCCAGGCCGGCGGCCAGGCGGCGCAGCAACGCGGATTCCTCGGCGATGCGGTTGCGCAGCTGGGCCTCGGTCGAGAGCGCGTCGGTGATCAGGGTCTGGCGTTCCAGCTCGCGCTCGGCCAGCTCATTGGCCCGCACCCAGGCGAGCACGCCGGCCACGAAGACCAGCGAAAGCAGCAGCGGCAGCGTCCACAGCAGCGGCCGCCAGCCGCCGCGGCGGGGGTGGGCATCGTCGGGATGGGGCCGGGCCTGCATGGCGGAAAGTCTACGGGCCCCGTCCCGGGCCGGGCAGGCGGCGGACCCGCAAATGTGGATGTCCACAACTACCGCCACCGCGGCCGGCTTCGCACAATCGCCGCCAGAGTGGCCCAACCTTCACAGCGGCCGCGCAACAAGGAGACAAGACCATGGCTCATTCCTTTGCCCGCCGTTCCCTGGCCCTCGCCGCCGTCGCCCTGCTGGGATTCGCCAGCATCGGTGCCCAGGCCCAGGCGCCCATCGTGATCAAGTTCAGCCATGTGGTGGCCCCTGACACGCCCAAGGGCAAGGGCGCGCTGCGCTTCAAGGAGCTGGCCGAGCAGCGCACCGGCGGCCGGGTCAAGATCGAGGTCTACCCGAACAGCCAGCTCTACAAGGACAAGGAAGAGCTGGAGGCCCTGCAGCTGGGCTCGGTGCAGATGCTGGCGCCCTCGCTGTCCAAGTTCGGCCCGCTGGGCGTCAAGGAGTACGAGGTCTTCGACCTGCCCTTCATCTTCAAGGACACCGAGGCCTTCCGCGCCGTGACCGACGGGCCGGTCGGTGCCGGTCTGTTCAAGAAGCTGGAGAGCAAGGGCATCACCGGCCTGGCCTACTGGGACAACGGCGCCACCCACATGACGGCCAACAAGCCGCTGAAGAGCGTGGCCGACTTCAAGGGCATGAAGATGCGCATCCAGTCCAGCAAGGTGCTGGACGCCCAGATGCGGGCCCTGGGCGCGATTCCGCAGGTCATGGCCTTCAGCGAGCTCTACCAGGCCCTGCAGACCGGCGTGGTGGACGGCACCGAGAGCACGCCCTCCAACATCTACACCCAGAAGGTCTTCGAGGTGCAGAAGAACATGACCCTGTCCGGCCATGGTCACCTGGCCTATGCCGTGGTGGTCAACAAGAAGTTCTGGGACGGCCTGCCGGCCGAGCTGCGCAGCCAGCTCGAGGGCGCGATGCGTGATGCCACGACCTATGCCAACGCCATCGCCGCCACCGAGAACGCGACCGCGCTGGACAAGATCAAGGCCGCCGGCAAGACCACGATCTACACGCCCACCGCGGTCGAGATCAACGAGTGGAAGAAGGCCCTGGTGCCGGTGCACAAGGACATGGAGTCGCGCGTCGGCAAGCAGATGATCGTCGACACCTACAAGGCCGCCGGCTTCGTCGTCCCGAAATAAGCCCACCCCCGTACCGGCTGCGCCGGCCAAGGCCGGAGGCCTTGGCCGTTGCCAGGCACGAACAGTCCTCAGGACTGTCCGTGTCCGGGCAACGCCCCCTCAAGGGGCGGCCGTCTCTTGGCTAGAACCTGCTACTTCAACCGGAGCTCTGGCATGCTCAACCGCATCCTCAACCACCTCGAGGAATGGCTGATCGCCTTCCTGATCGGGGGCGCCACGCTGGTGATCTTCGCCGCCGTGGTGCACCGCTACCTGTCCGGCGTGCCCTACATCCAGGACTACACGGTCCAGCTCAACATGAGCTGGGCGCAGGAGCTGTGCATCTTCATGTTCGTCTGGATGGCCAAGTTCGGCGCCGCCTACGGCGTGCGCACCGGCATCCACGTGGGCGTGGACGTGATATTGCGCAAGCTCAAGGGGCCGGCTCACAAGGGCCTGGTTCTGGTCGGCCTGCTGGCTGGCGCGCTGTTCACCGGCACGGTGGCGGCCATGGGCGCCAACTTCGTCTGGCACATGTCGCAGACCGAGCAGACCTCGGCCGACCTGGAGGTGCCGATGTGGTGGGTCTACCTCTGCGTGCCGCTGGGCTCCTCGCTGATGAGCTTCCGCTTCCTGCAGGTGGCCTGGGGCTTCATGAAGACCGGCGAGCTGCCCCACCATGACCACGGCCACGTCGAGGGCCTGGACGACGACGAAGCCACGCCGGCCAAGGCCTGAGGGAGCACGAACCATGAATGCCACCATCATCTTCGTGCTGCTGATCGTCCTGATGCTGACCGGCATGCCGATCAGCATCTCGCTGGGCCTGACGGTCCTGACCTTCCTCTTCACCATGACAGACGTGCCCATACAGTCGGTCGCCCTCAAGCTGTTCACCGGCATAGAGAAGTTCGAGATCATGGCGATCCCCTTCTTCATCCTGGCCGGCAACTTCCTGACCCATGGCGGCGTGGCGCGGCGGATGATCCGCTTCGCTACCTCGATGATCGGGCACTGGAACGGCGGCCTGGGCCTGGCCGGCGTGATGGCCTGTGCGCTGTTCGCGGCGGTGTCGGGCTCCTCGCCGGCCACCGTGGTCGCCATCGGCTCGGTGATCCTGCCGGCCATGGTCAAGCAGGGCTTCCCCAACCGCTTCGGCGCCGGCATCCTGACCACCTCGGGCTCGCTGGGCATCCTGATCCCGCCGTCCATCGTGATGGTGATGTACTCGGTCTCGACCAATACCTCGGTCGGCTCGCTGTTCATCGCCGGCGTCGTGCCGGGCATCCTGCTGGCCATCTGCCTGGGCTTCACCACCTGGTTCATCGCCCGCAAGAACAACTACCCGCGCATGCCCAAGGCCAGCTGGGCCGAGCGCTGGACCGCCTTCCGCGAAAGCGTCTGGGGCCTCTTGCTGATCGTCATCGTGATGGGCGGCATCTACACCGGCGTCTTCACGCCGACGGAAGCGGCGGCCATGTCGGCGGTCTACGCCTTCATCATCGCCACCTTCGTCTACAAGGACATGTCGCTGAAGCGCCTGCCCAAGGTGCTGCTGGACTCGGCCAGCATGAGCGCGATGCTGCTGTACATCATCACCAATGCGGTGCTGTTCAGCTTCCTGATGACCAGCGAGAACATTCCGCAGGCCATGGCCGACTGGATGATAGGCCAGGGCTTCGGGCCCATCGCCTTCCTGCTGGTCTGCAACATCCTGCTGCTGCTGGCCGGCAATGTGATGGAGCCCAGCTCCATCGTGCTGATCCTGGCGCCCATCCTGTTCCCGGTGGCGATGAAGCTGGGCATTGACCCGGTGCACTTCGGCATCCTGATCGTGGTGAACATGGAGGTGGGCATGTGCCATCCGCCGGTGGGCCTGAACCTCTACGTGGCCTCGGGCATCACCAAGATGGGCATTTCGGAGCTGACCGTGGCCGTCTGGCCCTGGCTGCTGACCATGCTGGTCTTCCTGGGCGTGGTGACCTATGTGCCGCAGATCTCGCTGTGGCTGCCGCACCTGCTGCTGAAGTAGCGCGGCGCATCCCCTGGTCCGCAGGCCCGCTTCGGCGGGCCTTTTTCATGGGGCGGCGGTGCGATGATGCGGGACCCAAGCAAACCCACCAGGCCCTGTCCATGCGCCAGCTACTCCTCGCCAGTCTGTCCTTTCTTGCGTTCGCTTCGGCCCAGGCGGCCGAGCCGGTCACCACGGCCTCGGGCCTGGTCTACCAGGAGATCGTCGCCGGCACCGGCGAAAGCCCCAAGGCGACGGACAAGGTCAAGGTCCACTACGTCGGCCGCTTCCTGGACGGCCGCGAGTTCGACAGCTCGGTGGCCCGCGGCCAGCCCATGGACCTGCCGCTCAACCGCGTGATCAAGTGCTGGACCGAGGGTGTGCAGTTGATGAAGGTCGGCGGCAAGGCCAAGCTGCATTGCCCGGCGGCCCTGGCCTATGGCGAGAAGGGCGCCGGCGGCGGCTTCATCCCGCCGAACACGCCGCTGAACTTCGAGATCGAGCTGATTGCCATCGTCGCGCCCTGAGGCGCAAGGGCTGCTGGGCACAGTTCTTGCGCCGCCCCGGCCAAGATGTCCCATGCCCCCGAATTCCCGCCGTCCAGCCTCCGTGTCCTGCTGATAGACGACGGGGCGCACCGCATTGCGCTGATACGCGACGAGCTGACCCGCCTGGGCTGCGAGGTGCTGGGCGTGGTCGAGCAGGCCACCCTGATCCACGACTGCGTGCAGCGGCTGAAGCCCGACGTGGTCATCGTCGACAGCGAATCGCCGACCCGCGACACGGTGGAGATGCTGGCCACGGTCTCCGAGACGCTGCCGCGGCCGGTGGTGATGTTCTCCGAGGACGGTGACGGCGAGACCATGCGCCGCGCGCTGCGCGCCGGGGTCAGTGCCTATGTGGTGGACGGCCTGCGCGCGGAGCGCCTGGCGCCGGTGCTGCAGGTGGCGATTGCCCGCTTCGAGCAGGACCTGGCGCTGCGCCAGGAACTGGGCCGCGCCCAGGCCCAGCTGGCCGGCCGCAAGAGCGTGGAAAAGGCCAAGGGCATCCTGATGAGCGAGCAGGGCCTGGACGAGGACGCAGCCTACAAGCGCCTGCGCAAGCTGGCCATGGACCGCGGCGAGCCGCTGGCCGCCGTGGCCGAGCGCGTGATCGAGGCCCACCAGCTGCTGCGTCCGTCCTGATTGATGCTGCGGTGCACCAAACTGGCGCGGCCTTGCCGGCGAACGGTGCGCCAAACCGTTCCAACCCCGCCAAACCTCCCCGAAAACCGCTGGCACGCTTTCTGCTGAACTGAAAGTGACGGGCCCACAACGGCGTGGGCCTCTCTGGAATCGAACAAGGACAAAGGCGTCCGACCGATGGAGACAGGCTGAATGGCTTGTCTGCGGTCGCGACGCCTTTGTCCTTTTCTGCTTGGAGATTGCTGCCATGAATCAAACGACTGCGAAGCCCACGCACCGCAAGGAGGGTCTGATGAGCGAGGAACGCCGCACTTTGCTGGCCGGCGCGGCCGGCGCTGCCTTGGGAAGTCTGGCGATGCCCGGGGCCTGGGCCGCCGGTTCGGACAAGCCCGAGAAGGAGGAGGTACGCATCGGTTTCATTCCGCTGACCGACTGCGCCTCGGTGGTGATGGCTTCGGTGCTGGGTTTCGACAAGAAGTACGGCATCAAGATCATCCCGACCAAGGAAGCTTCCTGGGCCGGCGTGCGCGACAAGCTGGTCAACGGCGAGCTGGACATGGCCCATGTGCTCTACGGCCTGATCTACGGCGTGCACCTTGGCATCGCCGGTCCCAAGAAGGACATGGCCGTGCTGATGACCCTGAACAACAACGGTCAGGCGATCACGCTGTCCAAGAAGCTGGCCGACAAGGGCGCGGTGGACGGCGGTTCGCTGGCCAAGCTGATGGGCGCGGAGAAGCGCGAATACACCTTCGCCCAGACCTTCCCGACCGGCACCCATGCGATGTGGCTGTACTACTGGCTGGCCAGCTTCGGGCTCAACCCCATGAAGGACGCCAAGGTCATCACCGTGCCGCCGCCGCAGATGGTGGCGAACATGCGCGTCGGCAACATGGACGGCTACTGCGTCGGCGAGCCCTGGGGCCACCGCGCCATCATGGACGGCATAGGCATCACGGCGGTGACCACGCAGGACATCTGGAAGGACCATCCCGAGAAGGTGCTGGGCACGACCGGCGAGTTCGCCAAGAAGTACCCCAACACCGCGCGGGCCGTGATCATGGCCGTGATGGAGGCCAGCCGCTGGATCGATGCCGGCCTGCAGAACAAGCTGAAGATGGCCGACACCATCGCCGACAAGTCCTACGTCAACACCAGCGCCGACGCGATCAACCAGCGCATCCTGGGCCGCTACCAGAACGGCCTGGGCAAGACCTGGGACGACCCCAACCACATGAAGTTCTTCGCCGACGGCGCGGTGAACTTCCCCTACCTGTCGGACGGCATGTGGTTCCTGACCCAGCACAAGCGCTGGGGCCTGATCAAGGAGCACCCGGACTACCTGGGCGTGGCCAAGCAGATCAACCAGGTCGATCTCTACAGGCAGGCGGCTGCGCAGCTCAAGGTCAGCGTGCCCAAGGACGCGATGCGCTCCAGCAAGCTGATAGATGGCGTGGTGTGGGACGGCAAGGATCCGGCCAAGTACGCCGATTCGTTCAAGGTCAAGGCCTGAGGAGTTCAGCATGGTCTCCGCAGTCTTTCATTCACCGCGCGAAGTGAGCGTCGTCGACGAGCCGGTGGCGCCTGCCGCCAAGCCCCGCGTGGCCGCCACGGCAGCGCCCGCGCTTCCGAAGAAGCCGCGCACGCCGATCGACTGGCGCGCCTTCTGGATGCGCGTCCTGCCACCCATCCTCGGCCTGGCCTTGCTGGTGGGCGTCTGGGGTCTGCTGACGCAAAAGGGCGGCAGCTTTCCCACGCCCGTTCAAACCTTCGATGCCGCCGTCAAGCTGTTTGCCGACCCGTTCTACAGCAAGGGACCGAACGACCAGGGCATAGGCTGGAACATCCTCAACTCGCTGCAGCGCGTGGGCCTGGGCTTCGGCCTGGCGGCCCTGGTGGGCATCCCGCTGGGCTTCATCATCGGCCGCTTCGAGTTCGCGAGCCGCATGGTCTCTCCGCTGATCAGCCTCCTGAAGCCGGTGTCGCCGCTGGCCTGGCTGCCGATCGGCCTGCTGGTGTTCAAGAGCGCCAACCCGGCGGCGATCTGGACCATCTTCATCTGCTCGATCTGGCCCATGGTCGTGAACACCGCGGTGGGCGTGCAGCGTGTGCCGCAGGACTACCTGAACGTGGCCCGCGTGCTCAAGCTCAGCGAATGGAAGGTGATCACGCGCATCCTGTTCCCGGCCGTCCTGCCCTATCTGCTGACCGGCGTGCGCCTGTCGGTGGGCACGGCCTGGCTGGTGATCGTGGCGGCCGAGATGCTGACAGGCGGCGTCGGCATCGGCTTCTGGGTCTGGGACGAGTGGAACAATCTCAACGTTCAGCACATCATCATCGCCATCTTCGTGATCGGCATCGTCGGCCTGGCCCTGGAGCAGCTGCTGATGCTCGTGGCCAAGCGCTTCAGCTTCAGCGAGGACTAAAGACCATGAGCACGACGAACAATGGCAGCAAACCCTTCGTGCTGGTGCAGGACGCCGAGATGGTGTTCACGAGCCGCAAGGGCCGGTTCCATGCGCTGCGCGAGATCAACCTCGAGGTGCAGCGCGGCGAGTTCATCACCCTGATCGGCCATTCGGGCTGTGGCAAGTCCACGCTCCTGAACCTGATCGCCGGCCTCCTGAGGCCCACGAGCGGCGGCCTGATCTGCGACGGCCGCGAGATTGCGGAGCCCGGCCCGGAGCGGGCCGTCGTGTTCCAGAACCATTCGCTGCTGCCCTGGCTCACGTGCTTCGAGAACGTGTACCTGGCGGTGGAGAGAGTTTTCGGTGCCGAGGAGACAAGAACCCAGCTGAAACAGCGCACCCAAGAGGCGCTGGAGCTGGTCGGCATGGGACATGCGGCCGCCAAGAAGCCGCAGGAAATTTCGGGCGGCATGAAGCAGCGCATAGGCATCGCCCGCGCGCTGGCCATGGAGCCCAAGGTCTTGCTGATGGACGAGCCCTTCGGCGCACTCGATGCGCTGACTCGCGCCAAGCTGCAGGACGAGCTCTTGAAGATCGTCGCCCGCACGCACAGCACGGTGGTGATGGTGACGCACGACGTGGACGAAGCCGTGCTGCTGTCGGACCGCATCGTGATGATGACCAACGGCCCGGCCGCCACCATAGGCGAGATCCTCAGCGTCGACCTGCCGCGGCCGCGCGACCGCGTGGCCCTGGCCGAGGACCCGGTCTACGTCCATGCCCGCAAGGCGGTGATCGACTTCCTCTACACCCGTCATGCCCATGTGGAGGCCCTGCCATGCTGATGAAATCCAGAAAGCAGAAGCTGGTGATGGTGGGCAACGGCATGGCCGGCGTGCGCACGCTGGAAGAGCTGCTGAAGATCGCACCCGAGCTCTACGACATCACGGTCTTCGGCGCCGAGCCGCATCCCAACTACAACCGCATCCTCTTGAGCCCGGTGCTGGCCGGCGAGCAGACGCTGGACGAGATCATCCTCAACCCGCTGGACTGGTATGCGGACAACGGCATCACGCTTCACCTGGGCAAGAAGGTCACGCAGATCGACCGGGTCAAGCGGCGCGTGATTGCCGAAGACGGCACCGAGGCCGACTACGACCGGCTGCTGATCGCCACCGGCTCCAGCCCCTTCATCCTGCCCGTGCCCGGCAAGGAGCTGGACGGGGTGATCGCCTACCGCGACATCGCCGACACCAACACCATGATCGAGGCGGCGACCAGGTACCGGCATGCGGTTGTCATCGGTGGCGGCCTGCTCGGACTGGAAGCGGCCAACGGCCTGATGCTGCGCGGCATGCAGGTGACCGTGGTCCATATCGCGCCCTGGCTGATGGAGCGCCAGCTGGACGACCAGGCCGGCGGGCTCCTGCGCCAGTCGCTGCAGGACCGCGGCCTGAAGTTCATGCTGGGCGCCCAGACCCAGGCCCTGATCCCCGACAAGGACGGCCGCGTCATGGCGTTGCAGTTCAAGGACGGCCAGGAGATTCCGGCCGACCTGGTGGTGATGGCCGCCGGTATCCGCCCCAACACCCAGCTGGCCGAAAGCGCCGGCCTGCTGGTCAACCGCGGCATCGTCGTCAGCGACACGCTGCAAACGGTCACCGACCCGCGCATCTACGCGGTGGGCGAATGCGCTGCGCATCGCGGCATCGCCTATGGCCTGGTGGCGCCGCTGTTCGAGCAGGGCAAGGTTTGCGCCACGCACCTGGCCGAGTTCGGCATAGGCCGCTACCAGGGCTCGCAGACCTCGACCAAGCTCAAGGTCACCGGCATCGACCTGTTCTCGGCCGGCGACTTCATGGGCGGCGAGGGCACGGAGGAGATCGTGATGAGCGACCCCTTCGGCGGGGTCTACAAGAAACTGGTGATCAAGGACGACAAGCTGGTTGGCGCCTGCCTGTACGGCGACACGGTGGACGGCAGCTGGTACTTCAAGCTCTTGCGCGAGGGCCGCAAGATCGCCGACATCCGCGACAAGCTGATGTTCGGCGAATCCAACATCGGCGACGTGGGCCACCAGGGCCACAACAAGGCTGCCGCGATGGCTGACACCGATGAGGTCTGCGGCTGCAACGGCGTCAGCAAGGGCAGCATCTGCAAGGCGATCAAGGACAAGGGCCTGTTCACGCTGGAAGAGGTGCGCAAGCACACCAAGGCCAGCGCCAGCTGCGGCTCCTGCACCGGCCTGGTGGAGCAGCTCCTGATGTTCACGGCCGGCGGCGACTACTCGGCCACGCCCAAAAAGAAGGCGATGTGCGGCTGCACCGACCTGAGCCACCAGGACGTGCGCGACGCCATCTTCAAGGAGCACATCACCAGCCTGGCCTCGGCCTACGAGAAGCTGGCCTGGAAGACGCCCAACGGCTGCTCCAGCTGCCGGCCAGCGCTGAACTACTACCTGATCTCCAGCTGGCCCAAGGAAGCTCAGGACGATCCGCAGGCCCGCTTCATCAACGAGCGCAGCCACGCGAACATTCAGAAAGACGGGACCTACTCGGTGATACCGCGCATGTGGGGCGGCGAGACCACGGCCGATGAGCTGCGGCGCATCGCCAATGCGGTCGACAAGTACAAGATCCCCACGGTCAAGGTCACCGGCGGCCAGCGCATCGACTTGCTGGGGGTGAAGAAGGAAGACCTGGTCAATGTCTGGAAGGACATAGGCATGCCCTCGGGCCATGCGTATGCGAAGGCGCTGCGCACGGTCAAGACCTGCGTGGGATCCGAATGGTGCCGCATGGGCACGCAGGATTCGACGCAGATGGGCAAGGACCTGGAGCGGGCCATGTGGCGCATGTATGCGCCGCACAAGGTCAAGTTCGCCGTGTCGGGCTGCCCGCGCAACTGCGCCGAGGCCGGCATCAAGGACGTGGGCATCATCGGCGTGGACTCGGGCTGGGAGATGTACGTCGCCGGCAACGGCGGCATCAAGACCGAGGTGGCGCATTTCTTCACCAAGCTGAAGACGGCCGAGGAGGTGCTGGAGTACACCGGCGCCTTCATGCAGCTGTACCGCAAGGAAGGCTGGTATCTGGAGCGCACAGTCCACTACGTGTCGCGCGTGGGCCTGGACCATGTGAAGGCCCGCATCCTCGATGACCACGAGGGCCGCAAGAAGCTCTGGGCCGAGCTGCAGTTCGCGCTGGACGGCGAGCCCGATCCCTGGTTCGAGTTCGACAAGGCCAAGGTGGATCTTCGCCAGTTCGAGGTGCTGACATGAGTGATTGGAAGACGATCTGCGCGGTCGAGGACATCCCGCCGCTGGGCTCGCGCCGCGTGCAGCGCGCCAAGGGTCCGCAGGTGGCGCTGTTCCGCACGGCGGACGACCAGGTGTTTGCGCTGCTGGACCGTTGCCCGCACAAGGCCGGCCCGCTGAGCCAGGGCATCGTGTTCGGCAAGGCCGTGGCCTGTCCGCTGCACAACTGGACCATAGGCCTGGACACCGGCTGCGCCCGTGAGCCCGATGAGGGCAGTACGCCGAAGTTCGCGGTCCGTATCGAGGCCGGTCAGGTGCAGCTGGACCAGCAGGAGCTGGACACCATCGCCACCGAGCTGGAGCCGGTCAAGGCCGGCCCCTGCACTCGCGCCCATTGCTGAGGCTGCGATGACCGAGACACGCTCGACCTGTCCCTACTGCGGTGTCGGCTGTGGCGTGATCATCGAGAGCGAGGGGGCGCAGATCACCGGCGTGCGCGGCGATCCCGGGCATCCGGCCAACTTCGGCCGGCTCTGCACCAAGGGCTCGACCCTGCACCTGACGGCCGCGCCCCTGACGCTGCAGCGCCGCCTGTTGCAGCCGGCCTGGCGCGCCGCGCGCGGTGCCAAGGCCGAGCCGCTGGGCTGGGACGAGGTCAATGTCCGCATCGCCGACAAGCTGGCCTCGGTGCGCCTGCACCACGGACCGGATGCGATCGCCTTCTATGTCTCGGGCCAGCTGCTGACCGAGGACTACCACGCGTTCAACAAGCTGGCGCGGGCCCTGGTCGGCACCAACAACATCGACTCCAACTCGCGGCTGTGCATGAGCTCGGCCGTGGTCGGCTACAAGCAGACGCTCGGCGCCGATGCGCCGCCGTGCAGCTACGAGGATGTCGAGCAGACCGACTGCCTGTTCATCGCCGGCAGCAACACGGCCTGGGCCCATCCGGTGCTGTTCCGCCGCATCGAGGCGGCGCGCGAGGCGAGGCCGGCGATGAAGATCATCGTGGCCGACCCGCGCCGCACCGAGACCGCCGAGTTCGCCGACCTGCATCTGCAGATCCGGCCCGGCAGCGACGTGGCCCTGTTCCAGGGCCTGCTGCATGCCTGCATCTGGGAAGGCTGGCTGGACCAGGACTTCATCGCCGCCCATACCGAGGGCTTCGCGGCGCTGAAGGACGAGGTGCGCGACATGACGCCGCGCGAGGCGGCGCGCATCTGCGGCATCGCCGAGGCCGACCTGCTGCAGGCGGCGCGCTGGATCGCCAAGTCGCCTTCTGCGCTGTCGCTGTACTGCATGGGCCTGAACCAGAGCACCAGCGGCACGGCCAAGAACACGGCCCTGATCAATCTGCACCTGGCCACCGGCCAGATCGGCCGGGCCGGCGCCGGGCCGTTCTCGCTGACCGGCCAGCCCAATGCCATGGGCGGCCGCGAGACCGGCGGCATGGCCAGCCTGCTGCCCGGCCACCGCGACCCGGCCAAGCCGCAGCACCGGGCCGAGGTGGCGCGGATCTGGGGCGTTGAAGGCCTTCCCGAGACGCCGGGCAAGACCGCGGTCGAGCTGTTCGAGGCGGCGGCGCGGGGCGAGATCAAGGTCCTGTGGATAGCCTGCACCAACCCGGCCCAGTCCCTGCCCGATCAGGACCTGGTGCGCCGCGCGCTGGAACGCTGCGAACTGGTCGTCCTGCAGGAGGCCTTTGCCGATACCGCCACGGCCGCCTATGCCGACGTGCTGCTGCCGGCGGCGAGCTGGGGCGAGAAGGAGGGCACGGTCACCAACAGCGAGCGCCGCATCAGCCGCGTGCGCGTCGCCGTGCCGGCGCCGGGCGAGGCGAGGGCGGACTGGCGCATCGTCCGCGATGTGGCCCGCGAGCTGGAACAACTGCTGCGGCCCGGCCTGCCCAGCCTCTTCGGTGCCGAGCGGGCCGAGCAGCTGTGGCTGGAGCACCGCGAGGCCACGCGCGGCCGCGACCTCGACATCACCGGCCTCAGCTACCGCCTGCTCGACGAGAAGGGGCCGCAGCAATGGCCCTTCCCGGAGGGCGCTACCGAGGGCAAGAGCCGGCTCTACGAGGACGGCCGCTTCGCCACCGCCGATGGCCGCGCCCGCTTCGTCGTGCGGCCCTACCGGCCGGCGCTCGATGTCGTCGACGCGGCCTATCCCTTCGCGCTCAGCACCGGCCGGCTGCGCGACCAGTGGCATGGCATGAGCCGGACCGGTTTGCTGGGCCGCTTGTTCGCCCATGAGTCGCGTCCGCTGCTGCGCATGAATCCCGCCGACATGGGGCGTCGTGGCCTGGCCGACGGCGACTTTGTACGCCTGCGCTCGCGGCGCGGCGAGCTGAACCTGATGCTCGCCGCCGACGATGCCATCGCCGCGCAGCAGGCCTATGTGGCCATGCACTGGGGCGAGGAGTTCGTCTCGGGCCGCGGCGCGCAGGGCCAGGCGCTGCGCGGCATCAACGCGGTGACCCAGGGCGCCTTCTGCCCCGATTCGCGCCAGCCAGAGCTGAAGTTCGCCGCGGTCTCGGTCGAGCGCCTGAACCTGCCCTGGCGCCTGTCGGCCTCGGCATGGGGCCCGGCCGGCCATGGCTTGCGGGCGCTGATGAGCGAGCTGGACTATGCGCATTGCCTGCCGATCGCGGGGCCGGAAGGTCTGGAAGGCTGGCGCTTCGAGGCGGCCCATGGCGAGGCGATTCCGGCCGAGCTCCTGCAGCGCTTCGCGGCGGTGCTGGGCCTGGACCGTGCCGGCGCACTGCGCTATGCCGACAGCCGCCGCGGCCGTCTGCGCCTGCTGCGTCTCGACGAATCCGGCCAGCGGCTGGACAGCCTGCTGACCGTGGGCGAGGGCGGCGAGGGCGGCTGGCTGCACCAGCTCTGGCTGGAGGCCGGTGCCGTGGCCCCGCATGGCCGACGCCTGCTGGCACCGGAGTCCGCCGGTGCGGCGCAAGACCTGGCCCCGGCCAGTCCGCAGGTCTGCAACTGCTTCGACGTGCGCGAAGACCGCATCAAGGCCAGGCTGGCCGCCTGCAGTGGCGCACCGGCGGAGCGGCTCAAGCAGCTGCAGGGCGAGCTGCGCTGCGGTACGCAATGCGGCTCCTGTCTGCCGGCGCTGCGCCGGCTGGTCGATCAAGTGCCTGAGGAGGTGACGACATGAACGCAAGCATTCCCACGGTCAGCCTGGTCGGTGCCGGTCCCGGCGATCCGGAGCTGCTGACCGTCCGCGCGCTCAAGCGCCTGCAGGAGGCCGACGTGGTGCTGACGGACGATCTGGTTGATGCGCGCGTGCTGGCCTTGCTGCGTCCGGAGACCCGGGTGCTGCGCGTCGGCAAGCGCGGCGGCTGCATCTCGACGGAGCAGCGTTTCATCCACGAACTGATGATCCGCGAGGCTCGCAGCGGCGCACGGGTCGTTCGCCTGAAGGGCGGCGATCCTTTTGTCTTTGGCCGTGGCGGCGAAGAGGTGACGGCGCTGCGCGAGGCCGGCATCGAGGTCGAGGTGGTGTCCGGACTGACTGCCGGCATCGCGGCGCCGGCCAGCATTGGCATCCCGGTCACCGATCGTCGCCATGCGCCCGGCGTGGCCTTCGTCACCGGCCACAGGCAGGACGGAGAGGACGCGCCGGACTGGGCGGCCCTGGCCCGCTCGGGCCTGAGCCTGGTGATCTACATGGGCCTGGCGCGGGCCGAGGAACTGGTGGCCTCGCTGCGCGCCGGTGGCCTGGACCCTCGCACCCCGGCCGCGGTCATCGCTGCCGCCCACACGGCGCAGCAGCGCCAGGCGATCTGCACCTTGGAGAGCCTGCCGGCGACGCTGAAGTCGCAGCGCATCGCCAGCCCGGCCATCCTGGTGATAGGCACGGTGGTGAACGAGGCCTGGCAGGTCGAAACGCTGCCGGGGCTTCAGCTCAGCGCAGTCGGAAGCTGCTGACCACGTCGGACAGGCGGACCGCCTGGTCCTTCAGCGACTCGGCGGCCGCGGCGCTCTCTTCGACCAGGGCCGCGTTCTGCTGCGTCATCTGGTCCAGCTGGTTGATGGCCTCGTTGACATGACCTATGCCCTGGCTCTGCTCCACCGTGCTGGCACTGATCTCGGCAATGATGTCGGTCACGCGCTGCACGCTGGCCACGATCTCGTTCATCGTGGAGCCGGCGTCCTGGACCAGGCGGCTGCCGGCCTCGACCTTGTCCACGCTGGTGTCGATCAGCGACTTGATCTCCTTGGCCGCACCGGCCGAGCGCTGGGCCAGCGAGCGCACCTCTGAAGCCACGACCGCAAAGCCGCGGCCCTGTTCGCCGGCACGCGCCGCCTCGACGGCGGCGTTCAGCGCCAGGATGTTGGTCTGGAAGGCGATCGAGTCGATCACGCCGATGATGTCGGCGATCTTCTTGGAGCTGCTGTTGATCTCTTCCATGGTCGAGACCACCTGGCCGACCACCTCGCCGCCGCGCTGAGCCACCTGCGCAGCACTGCCGGCCAACTGGTTGGCGGTGCGGGCGCTGTCGGCGCTTTGCTGCACGGTGCCGGTCAGCTCACCCATGGAGTTGGCGGTCTTCTGCAGGTTGGAGGCGGTCTGCTCGGTGCGCTGGCTCAGGTCCAGGTTGCCCGAGGCGATCTCGGCGCTGGCGGTCTGGATGCTGTCGGCGCTGTGGCGCACCGATCCGACCATGCGATTCAGCGAGTCCTGCATGCCGGACAGCGCGCCCAGCAGCTGGCCGATCTCGTCGGCGCGCTCCACGCGGATCTCCTGGCTGAGGTCGCCTTCGCCGATCCGCTGGGCCTGGGCCGCGGCCTGCTCCAGCGGCACCACCACCGAACGGGCCAGGAAATGCGTGGCCACGCCCATCATCGCGACCAGGGCCAGCATCACCACGGCCACCAGCCAGACCGTGCGCATGCGCTCGGCCGTGGCGGCATCGCGCAATGCGTCGGAGCGCTGCTGCTGGAGCTTGACGAAGTCCTGCTGGGCGTCGAGGTAGCTCTTCAGGGCCGGCATCAGGCGGTCCTTGAGCAGGGTCGAGGCCGCGGCCGTGTCACCGCCAGCCTTGAGCTTGGTGACCTCGCCCCGGACCTCGATGTAGGCCTTGCGGGCTTCGGCAATGCGGGCCATGGCTGCCTTCTCATCGGGCTCGGTCGCCAGTTCTTCCAGCTTCTTCTGGATCTCCGAGATGGCGGCCGTCGTGGCTTCCATCTCGGGCTTGAACGTAGCGCTGACGCTGGGGTCGCTGGACAGTATGCCGGCCACGGCCCGCGTGGCATTGGTCTCGGTCTGGCCTCGCCAGCGCAGCGACAGCTCGAATTTCTGCTGCTGCTGGGCCTGGATGCTGCGCGCATGTTCGGCCAGGCCCTGGGTGCGCATGGCCGAGCCGGCGGTCATCAGCAGCACGATCACGAAAAGGGCGGCCACGGGCAACCACAGCTTGTTGCGGACGGACAGCGTCATTCAAAGCTCCTGCACCAATTTGGGCTCGGTTATACAACGACCCTGGTGCGGCGGCCGCCGCAGCTCGCACCGCGGCGCCCTGCTGGTGCGGGCTTCAGCGCAGCCGGAAGCCGCCGACCACGTCGGACAGGCGGACCGCCTGGTCCTTCAGCGACTCGGCGGCCGCGGCGCTTTCCTCGACCAGGGCCGCGTTCTGCTGCGTCATCTGGTCCAGCTGGTTGACCGCCTCGTTGACCTGGGCAATGCCCTGGCTCTGCTCCACCGTGCTGGCGCTGATCTCGGCAATGATGTCGGTCACGCGCTGCACGCTGGCCACGATCTCGTTCATCGTGGAGCCGGCGTCCTGGACCAGGCGGCTGCCGGCCTCGACCTTGTCCACGCTGGTGTCGATCAGCGACTTGATCTCCTTGGCCGCACCGGCCGAGCGCTGGGCCAGCGAGCGCACCTCTGAAGCCACGACCGCAAAGCCGCGGCCCTGCTCGCCGGCACGCGCCGCCTCGACGGCGGCGTTCAGCGCCAGGATGTTGGTCTGGAAGGCGATCGAGTCGATGACGCCGATGATGTCGGCGATCTTCTTGGAGCTGCTGTTGATCTCCTCCATGGTCGAGACCACCTGGCCGACCACCTCGCCGCCGCGCTGAGCGACTTGCGCCGCGCTGCCGGCCAGCTGGTTGGCGGTGCGGGCGCTGTCGGCGCTTTGCTGCACGGTGCCGGTCAGCTCACCCATGGAGTTGGCTGTCTGCTGCAGGTTGGAGGCCGCATGCTCGGTGCGCTGGCTCAGGTCCTGGTTGCCGGAGGCGATCTCGGCGCTGGATTGCTGGATCGAGCTGGAAGACTCACGCACCGTGCGCAGCGAGCTGCTGAGCTGCGTGCACATGCTGTGCAGCGAACGGATCAGGTCGCCGACCTCGTCGGTCCTGTCGCTGCGGGCGTCCACCGTCAGGTCGCCATCGGCCACTGCATCGGCCAGGCTGCCGGCGCGCTTGAGGTCGACAACGATCTGGCGCTGCATGCGCCAGCTCAGCCAGATGGCGGCACCGGCCGCGATCACGCCGACCAGGGCCATGAACAGCGTGGTGTTGCGGTTGCGCTGGCTCGAGGCATCGGCCACGGACTCGGCCGCCTGCTCGTCGTGGGCCACGACGCGGCCCAGGGCCGTCTTCAGCGCCTCGTGCGCGGCGTCCGCCTGCTGCATGGCGGCGATGCCGGTGTTGGGATCGACCGTGGCCAGGTCGATGGCCACATCGGCGGCCTTGGCGTAGGCGTCCAGCGCCTTGGACGAGGCCGCCATGGCTTCACGCATCGCGGCATCGGCGTCGGCGCCTACCGTGGCTTCCAGCGTGCGCTTGACGCCGGCCAGCTGGTTGCCCAGCTCACCGCGTATGGACTTGACCTTCGCATCGTCCAGCGAAGCCACCAGGCCCACGGTCCGGTAGGCGGCGACATGGACCTGCCCCAGCTGGAACTGGACCGAGGCCAGGGTCTTGTAGCGGTCCTGGGCGACGCCGGCCTGGGTCTGCATCCGGCCCGCCTCGCGGCCTATCAGCACGGCATTGACCAGACCCGCCGACAGGGCCACGACGGCCGTCAGCACCGGTGCCAGGAGGAGCTTGGTGGCTAGCTTCATCGGGGCTCGCGGCTTACTTGTAGATGCCGCCGCAGACCACGGTTTCTTCCAGTCGTTCGCAGTACATGGACTTGGGCTCGATCTTCTTGTTCTCGGGATTGGTGAACTTGTAGTCCTGCCAGAACGTGGGCTTGGCCTTGGCCATGTCCACGCGTTCCTTGACGAAGGCCTTGCCGTCTATGTCCTTCAGCTCGATCAGGTTGCGGCCCACCTGCTTCTCGTTGGCGCCATGCGCATGAACGGTGCCGTCCAGTCCGTAGACCACGAGGTAGAGATCCTGGTAGCGGAACTGGCCGGTCTTGCTGGTGATCTCGGCATAGCCCTTGTCCTTGCCGTTGGCCTTGATGAAGGCCACGCCCTTCTTGACCATGGCGATGGCCTGGTCGGGCGTCGCGCCTCCGTCGGCCGCGCCGGCGGTGGTCGTGCCCAGTGCCGTGAACAGCGCGGCCAGGATCAGGCGGGTGCGAAACGTACGGGCATGCGGCATGGCAATGTCTCCATCGTTGGTGGGCGGGCGCTGGAGCCTTTGCCGACGCCGGCCTGGGTTGGGGTCGCGGCCCATTCTCTGCACAAGCTCTCGGACTTGGCAAGCCGTGGCTGCGGAACGCCGACGCGGGATTCCACTGACCGTGAGCCGGGCACGGCGTCGGCGGACCCTGGTACGCTGCACCCCGATTCGACCCTTATCCGCAATGAGTTTCCTGGCCATCGACATAGGCAATACCCGGCTCAAGTGGGCGCTCTATGCGTCCCCCCAGCCCGGCGCCGTCCTGGTCCAGCACGGGGCGGTGTTCCTCGAGAACATCGACCGACTGGCAGAGACCGAGTGGGCCCAGCTGCCCACGCCGCACAGCATGCTGGGCTGCAATGTGGCCGGCGATTCGGTGCGCCGCCGTGTCGAGGAACAGCTGGAGCTGTGGGACCTGGAAACGCGCTGGATCGTGTCCAGCTCCCATGCCGGCGGCATCAGCAATGGCTACGACCACCCGGGCCGCCTGGGCACCGACCGCTTTGTCGCGCAGATAGGCGCGCGCTCGCTGCTGCAGCGCCGCGGCCAGCACCGGCCGCTGCTGGTGGTGATGGTGGGCACGGCCGTGACCGTCGATGCGGTCGATGCGGAAGGGCATTTCCTCGGCGGCCTGATCCTGCCCGGCCACGGCATCATGCTGCGAGCCCTGGAAGGCGGCACGGCCGGCTTGCGTGTGCCAACGGGTGAAGTGAGCGAATTTCCCACCAACACCTCGGATGCGCTGACCAGCGGCGGCACCTATGCGATCACGGGGGCCATCGAGCGCATGCACAGGCATCTGCAGCGCAGGACCGGCCAGCAGCCGCTCTGCCTGATGACCGGTGGTGCCGGCTGGAAGGTCGCGCCGGCGCTGGAACTCGAGCACGAGCTGCACGAGTCGCTGATCTTCGACGGCATCCTGGCGCTGCAGGCGCAGCGGCTGGCGCTCTAGGGATCGATCGGGATTCAGGCGTCCAGCCGCTCGCGCAGCGCCTGAATCTCCTGCCTCAATTCGCGCACCTGGCCGTGCAGGTCACGCAGGATGTCACGCTCCACCTCGCGTTCGGTGGATTCGACCCAGCGCGCCGCGATCGCAGCGGTCACCAGCGAAAGCACCGCATAGCCCAGCAGCACGACAAAGACCGCGAAGATCCGCGCCGCCGGAGTGGTCGGCACCAGGTCGCCGTAGCCCACGGTGGCGGCCGTGGTGAATGCCAGCCACAAGCCTTCGCCCAGTCCCTTTACCCTGGGCTCCAGCGCCCAGAAGCCGACACCGCTGAACAGCAGCACCGCCAGCGAGAGCAGCAGCAGATAGGGGAGGCCGCCGCGTGTGACCCAGGACTTGATCGCCCAGATGATGCGCGCCAGCGTCAGAAACGCCACCAGCAGCCGGGCCGCCAGTGCCGCATGCGAGTCAATGCTGGGCGGCAGCGTCGCGGCCAGCAGCAGGCCAACGATCAGGATCAGGTCCATCAGGTTGTTGCGCCAGTAGTTCAGCGCCTCGCCGCTGTGCCTGGCCAGATGCAGGCCCGCCACGGCCATCAGTGCGGCCGCGCCCGCATAGATGGCCACGGCGAGGGGCGTCGGCAGGTTCTCCAGCAACTCGATGTAGAAGGCCGGGATGGTGCAAAGCAAGGCGGCCAGAAGGGGCCAGCGCCAACGGTCGGCGATCTGGTGGGCGCGCGAGTTCCCCGGCGTCTCGGCGGGCAACCAACCCCAGCGGCGGATCCGATGCCGGCTTGTCGTCATCCGCCCAGACTAAGCGCGACGCCTGGCCTGCGCCTTGATATTGCGCAGGCAGCAATGGGTTCCGACTAGACCTGTCGGACCTTCACGCGGGCATGCTCGTTGATGCCCATGGCGCCGAAGAACAGAGCGACCAGGCGATGGGCCTCGACGAAGATCACGGCGCGGTTCTCGCTGCGGCGGGTCAGCACCCAGTTCAGCAGGTCGCCGGCGGCCATGAAGTCCAGGCGTATCAGCAGCGGGCAGTGGATCAGCACCGTGGTCGAGGCGCCCAGCTGGCTGCTCAGGGTCTTCAGCGTCTCGGTGATGTCGCCGCTGAGCTGGCCGCTCAGCTCCAGCTGCACATGGGCCGGCAGCTGGGCCATCTCGGTGATCTGCGATTCCATGAACGAGGTCGTGGGCTCGCCGCCATGCACCGTGGTGGGTGGCATGCCGGCGGTGGACAGCGACTGGCCGCCGACGCGCACGCGGCACTTGGTCGGCTCCCACGAAGGCGGTGAGACCTCGTAGGTCACGCAGTAGTCGATGGCGGCTTCGTCGAACTGGTCGGGCCGGTTCACCAGGCGCAAGGCTTCCAGGCGCAGCATCCAAAACGCGGCATCGGTATCGCGCACGGCCACCGGCGCCAGGTCCTTGAGCTGCTGCAGGAACTGGTCGCCCGACATCCAGCGAATGTCCAGCGGCTGGCCGGCCCAACTGCGGAACAGCTCGCGCAGCCGGCTGGCGCTGTCGGCATCGAGGCTGCGCAGCTCGCTCCAGTCCAGTACCCAGGGCAGGGGCATCATCTGGCAGCGCTGCTCCAGCTTGATGATGGCTTCTATGTTCAGCTGCTCGGGGGCGGTCCAGCTGACGCCGCCGGCCTTGGCATGCGGCACCTTCTCGCTGCGGGCGGCCTCGGCCACCAGCTTGGGCATGGAGAAATACTGCGGCGCCGAGAGGCCGAACTGCTGGGCATATTCGTTGGCCAGCGTCTCGAACTTGGCGGCCTGGCCGGTGGCGCGGTACAGGTCGAACAGCACCAGCCAGGTCTCGGCATGCAGGTTGCGCGGACCGCCGGCCTTGGTCAGCTCGACCAGGTCGCGTTCGCAGCTGTCGTAATCGGCATTGGCGAAAGCGATGACGGCGTTGTCCAGCTCGGCATCGTGGACCAGCTCGGCCGGCTCGGCCGGCGCCGACACGGGCGGCGGCATCGGCAACTCGGGGCCGGGCGGTGCGGCCACAACGGGCGGCGGCGGGGCCGGATGGTGCTCGGCGGCCTTGAAGCTCAGGCTGGGCTCGACATCGAAATGCAGGTCGGGCAGGCGGCTGGGCGCACCATTGGACGGCGGCGACATGCCAGCGCCCATGGTTGCGGCGGCGGCCGGCGGTGGCGCCACCAGGCGCTGGGCCTCCTCGGGCGGCGAGAACTCGCTGACACGGCCCTCGGCGGGCGGCGGCTCGGTGGTCGTCGAGGCGAAATGGATGGGGCGGGTGCTGGTCTCGAAGAAGCCGGGCGGGTGGGCCGCCTGCTGAGGGGGCGCACCGGTGTAGCCCTCGCCGGCCATCTGCTGCTCGATCTGGTCGATCTTGGCCTTGAGGCCCTGCTCCAGCTTGGAATCGATGCCGCTGTTGCGGGCCCCGCTGCCGCGCTCCATCTCGTCTATTCGCGACGAGGAGCCGCCCAGGGCGGCCAGCTGCTCGGGGGTCAGGCCTTCGCGGCGGATGCGCCGCAGCATGTCCAGCTCGCGCTTGCGGACGAAGTCGTTGCGCCGCTTGCGCTCCACCATGGCCCGGAGCTCGGCCTTGGCCGCATCGGCCTCCGGGTCGTCCTGGCGGGAATTCAGCTCGGCCCAGTCGGTCGTGGGGTTGGCCACGAAGCGCGCGACCTTGCGGAAGAAGCTTTCACCGTCTTTCGGGGCAGTCATGCGCGCGGGGTCGTCGAGCGTTTGGGGATGGCTGGTTTCCTGGTCGTCAGTCGCCGAACATCTTCTGCTTGAGCTCGCGACGCTGCTGGGCTTCCAGCGACAGCGTGGCGGTCGGGCGGGCGATCAGTCGGCCCAGGCCGATGGGTTCGCCGGTCTCGTCGCAGTAGCCGTATTCGCCGGTGTCCAGGCGGGCCAGCGATTGCATGATCTTCTTCAGCAGCTTGCGCTCGCGGTCGCGGGTGCGCAGCTCCAGGGCATGCTCTTCTTCGATCGTGGCGCGGTCCGCGGGGTCCGGCACGATGGAGGTGTCTTCGCGCAGGTGCTCGGTGGTCTCGCCGGCATTCGACAGCACGCCTTCGCGCAGCTCGTTGAGCTTGGCGCGGAAGAACTCGATCTGCTTGTCGTTCATGTATTCCGACTCGGGCATGGCCAGCACTTCGGCGTCGCTCAGGTCCTTGCCTGCCTTGGTCTTCCAGGCATTGGCCAGCTTGGGGTCGGCCTTGACGGGGGTACGGGGACTTTCGATCACGGGACTACTCATTTGACGCGTTGGCGGCTTCGGGGGAGCGAATCGTTCGGCGAACCGGCTGTTGCCTGCGGCCGGTGCGACAGCTTCTTCTTCAACGGCGACGGCAACTGCCTTGGCCTTGGAGGTCTTGGCGGCCGGCCGGCCCGCAGCGCTTGCTGTCGGCGCGGCGGTGGGTTTCGGGGCCGTGGTCTTGCTCACTGTCGTCTCCTCGCTAGGGACTTTATACCTGCTCAGCCGGGCCGGTTGGCATTTGTAAGCGGCTTTTGCCACCTAGGTTGCCAGGTTCGGGCGCGGCGGATTGTAGCCATGCTTGTACGGGTCGAAACTGACGCCGCGTCCTGGGGCTTGCCAGGGGAGGGGCAACCCTCGGTTGCCGCCCAGCGCAGCCTCAGGCCAGGCAGCCTTCCAGGCCTTGCAAGAGGATGTCCTTGGGCAGGTCGATGCCGATGAAGACCATCTTGCTGCTCTTCTTTTCGTTCGGCAGCCACTTGGGTCCCAGGTCCGAGCCCATCAGCTGGTGCACGCCCTGGAAGATCACCTTCTTGTCCGTGCCCTTCATGTACAGCACGCCCTTGTAGCGCAGCATCTTGGGCCCGTAGACCTGGACGATGGCACCGAGGAAGTCCTCCAGCTTGGCAGGGTTGAAGGGCCGCTCCGTCTTGAACACGAAGGACTTCACGTCGTCGTCGTGCGCATGGTGGTGCGGATGGTCGCAATGCTCGCCGTGCTCATGGTCATGGTCATGGTGGTCATGATCATGGTCGTGGCCGTGCGGGTCGGCATTGAGGAAGTCGGGGTCGATGTCCAGCTTGGCATTCAGGTTGAAGCCGCGCTGGTCGAACACCTTGGCGATGGGCACGTCGCCGAAATGCACCCGCTGCTGCGGAGCGCGCGGGTTCATGTGCTTGATGCGGTGGGCCAGGGCCTCGACGGCGGCGTCGTCGCACAGGTCGGTCTTGCTGAAGAAGATCTGGTCCGCGAAACCGACCTGTCGGCGCGCCTCCTGGCGGTCGTTCAGCTGGTTCTCGGCATGCTTGGCATCGACCAGGGTCAGGATGGAGTCCAGCAGATAGGCCTCGGCGATCTCGTCGTCGATGAAGAAGGTCTGGGCCACCGGGCCGGGGTCGGCCACGCCGGTGGTCTCTATGACCACGCGCTCGAAGTCCAGCTCGCCCTTGCGTTTCTTGGCGGCCAGCTCGGCCAGCGTGCTGCGCAGATCCTCGCGGATGGTGCAGCAGACGCAGCCGTTGTTCATCTGGATGATCTGTTCCTCGACATCGTTCACCAGGATGTCGTTGTCGATGTTCTCTTCACCGAACTCGTTCTCGATGACGGCGATCTTCTGGCCATGGGATTCGGTCAGCACGCGCTTGAGCAGGGTGGTCTTTCCCGAGCCTAGGAAGCCGGTGAGGATGGTGACGGGGATGAGGGCTTGGGACATGGTCGAAATGCAGGGGAGAGCAGAGGCCCTCGCAAATGAGGGCGGCTGACTTTGGTTCAAGGGAAGGGCAATGTCAATCGGTTATTCTTGCCGCCTCCCCACTCAGGCACCGACGTCCTCGTGTCCGAACCTCAGCCTACTCGGCCCCCTCAGCATCGAGGGGGCGACAAGAAGTCTTCTTCTTCCGCCGAACCGCGGCGCCTGCTGGATCGCATCGTCGATTTCCTGCACCCCGGGCCGGACAGCAAGAGCGAACTGATAGAGACGCTGGCCGATGCCGAACAGCGCGAGCTGATCGAACCCGAATCGCGGCAGATGCTGGAAGGCGTGCTGCGCATGGCCGAGCTCAGCGCCGGCGATGTGATGGTGGCCGCGCCGCGCATGGACCTGCTCGACATCGAGTCGCCCTACGAGGACCTGCTGGGCCTGGTGATAGACACCGGCCACTCGCGCTTTCCGGTCTTTGAGGGCCAGCGCGACAACATCATCGGCATCCTGCTGGCCAAGGACCTCCTGAAGATCCAGCGCGCCCCGGAGCTGAACCTGCGGGCGCTGCTGCGGCCGACCGTCTTCGTGCCCGAGAGCAAGGGCCTGAACGAGCTGCTGCGCGACTTCCGCTCCAACCGCAACCACCTGGCCATCGTGATCGACGAATTCGGCAACACCGCCGGCCTGATCACCATCGAGGATGTGCTGGAGGAGATCGTCGGCGAGATCGAGGACGAGTTCGACGACAAGAACGGCGAATCCGGCCTCTACACCCTGGCCGACGGCAGCCAGCGGGTGGCCGGCGATGCCGCGATCGCGGCGGTCAACGAGGCCTTCTCGCTGCAGCTGCCGGAAGACGAGTTCGACACCATAGGCGGCCTGGTCGCCCACCAGCATGGCCGCGTGCCGCGGCGTGGCGAGGTGGTCGAGCTGGCCGGCCTGCGTTTTGCCGTCATGCTGACTCGCGGCGGTGCCGTGCGCTGGTTCAAGGTGACCCGCGCGGACACGGACGCCTGACGCGAGTCCGATGCTGCCGGCCGTCAATCGCAAACTGCTGCTGGGTCTGGACGTCTTGGGCGCCTGGCCGGTCGTGCTGCTGGCCGGCGTTCTGCATACAGCCTCCTTCTCGCCCGGCCATGCCTGGCCGCTGCAACTGCTGGCTGTCGCGCTGCTGGCCCATGCCAGCTGGGACCAGCGTCCGGCGCGCGCCTTCCGCCATGGCCTGGTGTTCGGCCTGGGCTGGCTGGCCTCGGGGCTGTGGTGGCTCTACATCAGCCTGCACGACTTCGGCCATCTGCCCTCGGTGCTGGCCGGGGCGGCCGTGCTGCTGCTGGCCTTCGTCCTCTCCTTGTATTACGGCGCCGCGCTGGCGCTGGCGGCCTGGCTGCGCGACGACCGGCATCCGGCCGTCCATGCCCTGGTCTGGGCCGGCTGCTGGCTGGCGGCGGAGCTGGCACGGGCCCAATGGCTGACCGGCTTTCCCTGGATCGCCAGCGGCTATGCCCATGCGGTCGGCCCGCTGGCCGGCTGGGCGCCCTGGGTCGGTGTCTACGGCATCGTGGCCCTGGCCGGTCTGCTGTCGGCCGGCGTGGCGGCGGCGCTGCGCTCTAGCGGCCGGGTGCTGATGGCGGCCCTGCTGCTGGTCGGCCTGGGCCTGGTGCTGCCGCAGCAGTTCACCGAGTCCAGCGGCAAGCTCCGCGTTTCGCTGCTGCAGCCCAATGTGCCGCAGGACCAGAAGTTCAATGCCGGGCTGATGGCCGACAACCTTGACAAGCTGGTCGGCCAGATCGAGGCGGCCCGCGGCCAGCTGGTGCTGACGCCGGAGTCGGTCGTGCCCCTGCCGATGGACTGGCTGGAGAAGGACTTCCCTGACCAGGCCGCCCGGTTGCGCAAGGCCGCCGCGGAGCGGCCGGTGCTGCTCGGCATCTTCCTGGGCAATCCGCAGGACGGCTATGTGAATTCGCTGCTGGGCCTGGGCACCGAGCAAGCCTACAGCTATGGCAAGCGCCACCTGCTGCCCTTCGGCGAGAGCATTCCGCCGGGCTTCCGCTGGTTCGTCAAGGCGCTGGGCATTCCCATGGACGACCAGGCCCGCGGCGACCACCAGCGCCCGCTGCCGGTGGCCGGCCAGCGCATACGCCCGCTGATCTGCTACGAGGACCTGTTCGGCGAGGACTTCGTCGCCAGCGTGCAGGACGATGCCGAGGCCGCGACCCTGCTGCTGAACGTCAGCAACCTGGCCTGGTTCGGGCCGCGCATGGTGCAGGACCAGCATCTGCAGTTCTCGCAGATGCGGGCGCTGGAATTCCAGCGGCCCTTCATCCGCTCGACCAATACCGGCGCGACCGCGGTGCTCGACCATCAGGGCAAGGTGCTTGCGCGGCTGCCGGTGGAAACGCGTGACCGGCTGGAGATCGAGGTCGAGGGCCGCCGGGGTGCGACGCCCTATGCGCGCTGGCTGGCCGCCGTCGGCCTGTGGCCCTTGTGGGCCCTTGCGCTGGCCCCCATCCTCTGGGCCTGGCGCGGCCGGCGGAAGCGCTGAACCCGGCCCGTAGAATCGGGGCCGATTTCCTACTCCGTCTGACCGAGAAGCGACCCCATCCATGCTGACCTTCCAGCAAATCATCCTGACCCTGCAGGACTACTGGTCCAAGCAAGGCTGCGCCCTGCTGCAACCATATGACATGGAGGTCGGCGCCGGCACCAGCCACACGGCCACCTTCCTGCGCGCGCTGGGTCCGGAGCCCTGGAAGGCCGCCTATGTGCAGCCCAGCCGCCGCCCCAAGGACGGCCGCTACGGCGAGAACCCCAACCGCCTGCAGCACTACTACCAGTACCAGGTGGTGCTGAAGCCGGCCCCGGCCAACATCCTGGAGCTGTACCTCGGCTCGCTCGAGGCCCTGGGCTTCGACCTGAAGAAGAACGACGTGCGCTTCGTCGAGGACGATTGGGAGAACCCCACGCTCGGTTGCTGGGGCCTGGGTTGGGAGGTCTGGCTGAACGGCATGGAAGTGACCCAGTTCACCTACTTCCAGCAGGTCGGCGGCATCGACTGCAAGCCGATCACCGGCGAGATCACCTATGGCCTGGAACGGCTGGCCATGTACCTGCAGGGCAAGGACAGCGTCTACGACCTGGTCTATACCGACGGCATCAGCTACGGCGACGTGTTCCACCAGAACGAGGTCGAGCAGTCGACCTACAACTTCGAGCACAGCGACGTCGACTTCCTGCTGGGCGCCTTCGCCGCGCATGAAAAGCAGAGCCAGCACCTGATGACTCAGCAACTGGCCCTGCCGGCCTACGAGCAGCTGCTCAAGGCCGGCCACAGCTTCAACCTCTTGGATGCGCGCGGTGCGATCAGCGTGACCGAGCGCGCCGCCTACATTGGCCGCATCCGCAACCTGGCGCGTGCCGTGGCCCAGAGTTATCTGGACAGCCGCGCGCGCCTGGGCTTCCCCATGGCGCCCAAGGCCTGGGCCGACGAAGTGATCGCGCAGATCGAGAAGAAGAAGGCGGCCTGAGCCATGACGACGATGGAAAAGAACCTGCTCATCGAACTGTTCGTCGAAGAGCTGCCGCCCAAGGCCCTGAAGAAGCTGGGCGAGGCCTTCGCGAGCGTGCTGGCCGACAGCCTCAAGGCCCAGGGCCTGGCGGGCGCCTCGGCCGTCGCAACCTCGTTCGCTTCGCCGCGCCGGCTGGGCCTGCATCTGACTGCCGTGGCCGCCAAGGCCGCCGACAAGTCCGTGCAGCTCAAGCTGATGCCGGTGGCCGTGGCGCTGGATGCCTCGGGCAATCCGACGCCGGCTCTCCTGAAGAAGCTGGCCTCGGTGGGTGCCGATGCCAGCGTGGTGCCGCAGCTCAAGCGTGCGCCCGATGGCAAGGCCGAGGCCCTTTTCCTGGACCAGCAGCTGGCCGGTGCCACGCTGTCCGAGGGTCTGCAGAAGGCGCTGGACGAAGCGCTGGCCAAGCTGCCCATCCCCAAGGTGATGAGCTACCAGCTGGCCGATGGCTGGACCGATGTGAAGTTCGTGCGCCCGGCCCATGGCCTGGTGGCCCTGCATGGCAGCGACATCGTGCCGGTGCAGGCGCTGGGCCTGAAGTCGGGCCGCGTGACCCGCGGCCACCGCTTCGAGGCCCTGGCCGAGACCGTGAACGTCGAAAGCGCCGACAGCTACGCCAGCCAGTTGCTGGAGCAGGGCGCGGTGATCGCTTCGTTCGAATCGCGTCGCGCCGAGATCCTGCGCCAGCTGAACGAGGCAGCCGCCAAGCAAGGCCTCAAGCCCATAGACGACGAGGCCCTGCTGGACGAGGTGACGGCCCTGGTCGAGCGGCCCAATGTGCTGACCTGCCAATTCGAGCCCGAGTTCCTGGCCGTGCCGCAGGAATGCCTGATCCTGACGATGAAGGCCAACCAGAAGTACTTCCCGCTGCTCGACGCGGCGGGCAAGCTGACCCACAAGTTCCTGGTCGTCTCCAACATCCGTCCGGCCGATGCTTCGGCTGTGACCGGTGGCAACGAGCGGGTCGTGCGTCCGCGCCTGGCCGACGCCAAGTTCTTCTTCGACCAGGACCGCAAGAAGAAGCTGCAGGACCGCGTGCCGGGCCTGGCCAAGGTGGTCTACCACGGCAAGCTGGGCACGCAGGGCGAGCGGGTCGAGCGGGTGCGCGCGATTGCCCATGCCATCGTCAACATGCTGCGCATGGCGACCCTGCCGTACACGGTCGAGGCCAAGGACGAGTTCGAGGTGCTGGACAGCAAGGTGCAGCAGGCCGCCGTGCTGGCCAAGGCCGACCTGCTGACCGACATGGTCGGCGAGTTCCCCGAGCTGCAGGGCATCATGGGCGGCTACTACGCCCGCCACGAAGGCCTGCGCGACGGCGTGGCCATCGCCATCGAGGACCACTACAAGCCGCGCTTTGCCGGTGACGCGCTGCCGCGCAACCACACGGGCACGGTCGTGGCCCTGGCCGACAAGCTGGAGACCCTGGTGGGCCTGTTCGGCATCGGCCAGCTGCCCACCGGCGACAAGGACCCGTTCGCGCTGCGCCGCCATGCGCTGGGCGTGATCCGCATCCTGGTCGAGAAGAACCTGCCGCTGGAACTGCCGGCCCTGCTGGAGGCCGCGCGTCCGGCCTTCGGCGAGCTGATCAACAACCCCAGCGAGGCGATGCTCACGTTCTTTGCCGACCGCCTGGCCGTCAGCCTGCGCGAGCAGGGCTACAGCGCGCAGGAGGTCGAGGCCGTGCTGGCGCTGGCGCCCGCGCGATTGGGTGAAGTGCCGCGTCGCCTGGCGGCCGTGCGAGCCTTTGCGGCCCTGCCCGAAGCCGCTTCGCTAGCCGCGGCCAACAAGCGCATCGCCAACATCCTGAAGAAGGTCGAGACGCCGGTCGAAGCCAAGGTCGTTCCTTCGCTGTTGAAGGAAGCGGCCGAGCAGCAGCTCGCCAATGCGCTGGCCACGGTCAAGCCGCTGGCCGACGGCATGTTTGCCAACGGCGAGTACGCGGCCTCGCTGAGCGAGCTGGCAGCGCTCAAGGGTCCTGTCGATGCCTTCTTCGACGACGTGATGGTCAACGCCGAAGACCCGCAGCTGCGCGCCAACCGCCTGGGCCTCCTGAAGAGCCTGCACGAGGCGATGAACCGCGTGGCCGACCTGTCGCGCCTGGCGGCCTGAGGAGCTGAGCAAGATGGGCATGCGTTCCGACCACGGCCACGGCACCAAGCTGGTCATCCTGGGCCGCGACGGGACGCTCAACCATTACCGCGACGACCATGTGAAGTCGCCCGACGAGCTGTGCCCGCTGCCCGGCGCGCTGGAAGCCGTGGCCCGGCTCAACCATGCGGGCTGGCACACGGTGATGGCGACCAACCAGCCCGGCATCGGCCGCGGCCTGCTGGACATGGCCTCGCTGAATGCGGTTCACCTGCGGCTGAACCAGCTGCTGGCCGAGAAGGGCGGGCGGCTCGACGCCGTGTTCTTCTGTCCGCACACGCCGGACGAGGGCTGCAGCTGCCGCAAGCCGCTGCCGGGCCTGCTGCAGCAGGTGGGCGAGCGCTTCGGCGTGGCCCTGGCCCAGGTCCACATGGTTGGCGCCTCTTTGCGAGACCTGCAGACGGCCCATGCGGCCGGCTGCATTCCGCACCTGGTCCGCGGTGATCGCCTGGCCTCGACCGACCAGGCCACCGTGGACGCGCTGCTGGCCCAGGTGCCGGGCAGCCAGGTGCATGACAGCCTGGCGAATTTCGCCGAATGGCTGATCCAGGAAGACCGCCGCGCCCGCGGCGAAACCGGCGGCACCGAGAGCCGCCCCGGAGACTTGAGCGAATGATCCTCCTGCATGCGCTGCGTTCGGCGCTGTTCATCGTCTGGCTGGCCGTGACGGTCGTTCCCGTGGCCCTGGCCGTGCTGCTGGTGTCGGTCTTCGTGCGGGGCAATCCGGTCTACTGGACCTGCGTGTTCTGGCTGCGGCTTTCAATCTGGGGGGCGCGCTGGATCTGCGGCGTGCGCTGGCGCGTCCAGGGCATGGACAACCTGCCCAGCGCCGAGCAGAGCGAATCGGCCGTGGTCCTGCTGGCCAAGCACCAGAGCACCTGGGAGACCTTTGCGTTCCCGACGCTGATGTCGCATCCGCTGGCCTATGTGTTCAAGCGCGAGCTGCTCTACATCCCGTTCTTCGGCTGGGCCATAGGCCGCACCGACATGATCCACATCGACCGCAGCAAGCGCGCCCAGGCCTGGAGCAAGGTGGCCGAGCAGGGCAGGAAGCTGGCGGCGCGCGGCATCTGGGTCATCATGTTCCCCGAGGGCACGCGCATCGCCCGCGGCAAGAAGGGCGAGTACAAGACCGGCGGCACACGGCTGGCCATCGAGACCGGCGTGCCGGTGGTGCCCATCGCCGCCACCTCGGCCCGCTGCTGGCCGCGCAAGAGCTTTCTGCTGCGGCCGGGCGTGGTGGACATCTCCATCGGCAAGCCCATTGCGTCGACCGATCGCGAGCCGGCCGAGCTGATGCGCGAGGTCGAGGCCTGGATCGAATCCGAGATGCAGCGTCTGGATCCCGAGGCCTATGCGCCGACGGCGACCCGTCAGGATGCCCTGGCCACCTGAGTGCCGGCACAACAGGACAGAATCAAGGCCATGCTGAAGAAACTCGCCGGCCTGCTGCAGACCCAGTTGCCGTTGTTCGAGACCGAAGCGGTCGTCCCGCCCGCGCCAGCGCGCGAAGCCGGGCCCGCGGCGCCGCGCGGCCGCCAGCTGCTGCTCGGCGAGCATCGCGTCGGCTACGAGCTGCGCCGCGCGCGCCGGCGCAGCATCGGCTTCGTCGTCAATCCCGATGGGCTCAAGGTCAGCGCGCCGCGCTGGGTCACTATCGCCGACATCGAGACCGCCCTGGTGCAGAAGCAGGACTGGATCCTGCGCAAACTGGTCGAGCAGCAGGAACGCCGGCGTCGCCTTGAGGCCGCACGGGTCGAATGGCGTGAGGGCGGCGAGCTGCCCTATCTGGGTCGCAAGCTGATCCTCTCGCTGCAGCCGCAGCTCAATGGTGTGCGCCTGCTTGATGCGCAGGTGGAAGGCGGGCTGCAACTGCTGGCCGTGGGCCTGCCGCATGCGGCCGAAGCTGCACAGATCCGCGATGCCGTCCATGGCTGGCTGCAGCGCCAGGCCAAGCCCTTGTTCCAGGCCCGCTGCGAGCATTTCGCGGCGGCGCTGGGCGTGAGCATGAAGTCGCTGCGCCTGTCCTCGGCACAGACCCGCTGGGGCAGTGCCAGTGCCGATGGTTCGGTGCGCCTGAACTGGCGCCTGATCCACTACGCGCCGGCCACCATCGACTATGTGGTGGCCCATGAACTGGCCCATCTGCGCGAGATGAATCACAGCCCGCGCTTCTGGGCCGTGGTGCGTTCGGTCCTGCCCGACTTCGAGCAGGCCAAGGACCTGCTTCGTGAGGAAAGCCTCACGGCATTTGCCGACTAGCGCACGCTTTGTCCGCAAGCCTGGCGAGCGGTCCCACCTAAGGGGGGTTGTTGGCAGGCTGCAAGGCCTTCAGACTCCCGCCCGTTGCTGTCATCACGAAGCATCCGCCCATGCAGGCAGATGCGCCAAGAATGGAAACGCCGCCGGCGCAGGGATGCCGGCGGCGAATTCCTCAAACCGGACTGAATCGATACACGCCGTCTGCCTCCAGACGGCGTTTCAGTTTTTGTGCCCGCCAAAGCGCATTCAGGTGCGCCACCGACTCACCCATCGCGAACGTGGTCTGGTGCAGGTCCAGCTTGCGCTTGAACAGCAGCTCCAGCAGCTCGGCCGCGTGGCAGGGCTTGGCGGCGCAGGCCTGCATCACTTCTTCCAGGCGCTCGCGATGGTGCTCCTGCAACTGATCGACGCGTGCATGCAGGCCACGGAAGGGCTTGCCATGCGAGGGCAGGACCAGGGTGTTCTCGGGCAGCGGCAGCAGCCTTTGCAGCGAGGCCAGGTACAGCGACAACGGATCGGCCTCGGGCTCCACGTCCACCACCGAGACATTGGTCGAGATGCGCGGCAGCAGCATGTCGCCTGAGATCAGCACTGCCAGCTCTTCGCAGAACAGACTGATGTGCTCGGGCGCATGGCCGTAGCCGACCATGCAGCGCCAGATGCGGCCGCCGATGGCGATCTCCAGCCCGTCCAGCAAGCGCCGGTAGCTGGCCGGCACGGCGGGCACCATGCTCGGGTAGTAGCTGCTGCGGGCGCGGATCTTGGCCAGCGAATCCGGGTCGGTGAGGCCATGGCTGCCGAAGAAGGCGGCGGCGGTCTCGCCGCCCATGCCAACCGTGGAACTGCTGGCGACGCGGGCGAGGTTGTAGTCGGTGGCGCTGATCCACAAGCGGCATTGCCACCGCTCGGTCAGCCAGGCCGACAGGCCCATGTGGTCCGGATGGAAATGCGTGACGATCACGCGCAGCACTGGCAGACCATCCAGGTGCTCGGCAAACACCTGCTCCCAGTTCGCTATCGTCGCGTCGCTGTGGATGCCGCAATCGACCACGGTCCAGCCGGGCCGCCCATCGATCTCGTCGCGCAGCAGCCAGAGGTTGATGTGGTCCAGCGCAAAGGGCAGGCCCATGCGGACCCAGCGCACGCCAGGCAGCAGGTCCAGCACCTGGCCTGGGGCGGGCAGGGCATCGCCCAGCGGATAGTGGAGTTCGTGTTCGCGCGGATTGGCCATGGTCCTGCCTGACTTAGACTTACGTTTACGTCAACGTGAGTCAGGCCAGTGTAGCCATGCCCCCCGCGTCCCGTTTGTCCCGCTCGCCGTCCAACGCCCTCCCGGATGGCCAGGGCCGGCTGTTCACCATCACCGAACTGGCGGCCGAGTTCGACATCACGCCGCGCGCGATCCGCTTCTACGAGGACATGGGCCTGCTGGAACCGGCCCGCGCCGGCCGCAACCGCGTCTACAGCCACCGCGACCGCACCCGCCTCAAGCTGACCCTGCGCGGCAAGCGCCTGGGCCTGTCGCTGCAGGAGGTCAAGCAGCTGGTCGACATGTACGACGCCGAGGGCGGCGCCGTGCCCCAGCTCAAGGCCTTCCTCGGCATCCTGGACCAGCACAAGCGCCAACTGCAGCAGCAGCTGGACGATATCGAGGTCACGCTGGCCGAGATCAGCCAGCATGAGGAGCGCTGCCAGGCGCTGTTGAAGCAGGCCGCCGCCAAGGCCTGATTCGTTTTCCCTTCGTTGCCCCGCTTGCCAGAGACGCAAGTTTGTATGTAAAGTAAACCGGACATTTAATCCGGTTGACCAGACATATGATCCTGATTCTTGCCCTGGCCCTGGGGAGTTGTTTGCTCGGCGCCCTGCTGGCCAGCGAGCTCTTGAGCTGGCTGCCGCTGCGGCCCGGTCTGCTGGGCCTGGCCCTGATGCTGTCCAGCGCCGTGCTGGCCCGTCGCCATTGGCAGCGCAGCCCGCAGGGTCCCGGGTCCGTGGAGCGGGCTTGCTGGCACGGGCTGGCCAGCTACAGCCTGCTGGCGGGCCATCTGGGCGGCCTGCTCTGGCGCCTGGGTCCGCAGCTGGACATGCACAGCCTGCGCGGCCATGCCTTGGCGGTGGACAGCTGGACCCTGATCCTCGGCGCCTTGCTGAGCTGGCAGATCGCCCGGGATCCGCAGCCGCTGCGCGATGAGCGCGACCGCCTGTTCCAGGCCGCGGCCCTGCGCACCGCCTGGCACGCGCTGACCGCTCTGCTGGTGATGCTGATCCTGGCCTTGGGCTTTGGCGAGCGCACGCCGGTGGCCGGCTTCAACCAGCCGCTGATCGCTCATCTCTTGATCCTGCTGCTGACCCTGGCCTGCGTCGTCCACGAGGCCGCGCAGCTGCGGCTGTACGGGCTAGAAGCAAGGCTAGAGGCGCAACGCGAGGCCGAGGCATGAGCGCCGCCCCCAAGCCGCCACCGGCCACGCCGGTGGACAACCTGCTGCGCCGCCTGCGCTTCGAGCACGGCGAGATGAGTCAGGAAGCGCTGGCCCGCGCCGTGGGCGTGACGCGCCAGACCATAGTCGCGCTCGAGGGCGGCCGCTATGCGCCGTCGCTGGAGCTGGCGATGCGCCTGTGCCACGTGTTCGGCCGCAAGGTCGACGAGGTCTTCTTCTGGCGCGACGGTGCGCCGCCTCCTCTCTAAGGAATCCCCATGACGCTGCTACCCAAGCAGTGGCGCTACCGGGCGCCGCTGGGAATCGCTGTCGCCTGCCTGGCCTGGGCCCTGTTCCGGATGTTCGAGCCGGTTCTGACCTGGAGTAGCGGCTGGCAGCCCCTGCCGGAGCAACAAGCCCAAGCCAGCAGTCGCTCCATGCCGGCCTGGAGCGGCACGGCGGCGCAGGCCGATGCGCTGCTCGCCGACGTCCGCCAGCGCCTGGATGCGCCAGCCTTGTCGGCGGCCGTGATGGTCGACGGTGAACCGGTCTGGGCCGGCGCCATCGGCCTGGCCGACATCGAGAGCGGCCGGGCCGCCGACCTGGAGACCCGCTTCCGCATAGGCAGCAGCTCCAAGGCGGCCACGGCGATGGCGATGGGCGTGCTGATGCAGCAGGGCCGCGTCGATATCGACAAGCCGGTCCGCGCGTACCTGCCCGAGTTGCCATCGCACTATGACGCCGTCACGCCTCGCCTGGCGGTCAGCCACCGGGCCGGCGTGCCCGACTACGGCCTGTGCCTGTGCTTCCCGATCTGGGAACACCGCAACCAGCGCCATTTCGACGGCGTGCGCGAGGCGCTTGGCGTCTTCGATCAGCGCCCGCTGCTGTTCGCGCCCGGCAGTGGTTTTCGCTACAGCAGCTATGGCAGCAACCTGGTCGGCGCCGTGCTCGAGGCCGCGGCCGGCAAGCCCTATGGCGAGTTGCTGGACGAGGCGGTGTTCAAGCCGCTGGGCATGAGCCGCAGCCGGCTCGATATCAGGGACGCGGCCGATCCGGCGCGGGCAGGCTTCTACGAGGTGACCGAGCATCGCTACAAGCGCTCGGACCCGGTCGACAACAGCATCCGCTACCCCTCGGGCGGCCTGCTTTCCACGCCCGCGGACATGCTGCTGCTGGGCCGGGCCTGGATGGAAGAAGGCCGCCTGCTCGACGCCGCCACGCGAGCCCAGCTGACCCTGCCGCAGAAGCTGGCCGACGGCAGCCCCAACCCGCAGGGCTATGCCCTGGGCATCCGCGTCGCGCCTCAGCGCGAGCTGCTGCAGGGCCAGCTGCGCACGCCCATGCTCAGCCACCATGGCACGGCGGTGGGCAGCACCTCGTACTTCGCGGTCTATCCGGAGCACCGGATGGTGGTGTCGGTGATGATGAACAAGGGCCAGGAGAACCTGGACGTGCTGGCGCCCGAGGCGACGCGGCTGACCGAGCTGTTCCTGGCCGAAGCCCGCAAGCGCCGCTAGCGGCAGCGCGCCAGAGAATCGATCAAAGCAGCCATAGTGGCCGCAAGATTCCTGAAATGGGCCGGATAGGGTCGGTTCCCTAGCGCAAAATTGCTCAAAAGGCGCAGCCCTGGAGTAGAGTCGCTCTGGTTTCGCAGGAATTGATTGATTGAAATGGCCGAACGTCCCCGCTCCTACACCACGGTTGAAGCCGCGCGCTTGCTGGGCATTTCACCGGCCAGCGTGCAGCGCTGGGTGGACGCCGGCCATCTGAAGGCCTGGAAGACGCTGGGTGGCCATCGCCGCATCGATGCCGACAGCGCCGACGCCTTTGTCGCGGCCCAGGGCGCCGGACTGCCCTTGCCGAGCCGCGTGGCCGAGCCGGCGCAGGCAGCCGCGGCCCAGCCCTTCACCGTCCTGGTCGTCGATGACGATCCGATCGCCCGCGAGTTGCTGGAAACGCAAGTTCGCATCGCCCAGCCGGGCGCCCAGCTGCTGCTGGCCGAGAACGGTTTTCAGGCGCTGCTGACCGTGGGCCGCGCGCGGCCCGACGTGGTGATCACCGACATGGTGATGCCCCACATGAACGGCCTGGAAATGATCCGTGAGCTGCAGGGCCAGGCCGAGCCGCCCTGCATCGTGGCCGTGTCCAGCCAGAGCCGCGAAAGCCTGGAGCGCCTGGGGCGCCTGCCCGAGGCCGTCCAGCTGCTGGCCAAGCCGGTAGACCAGGCCCTGCTGGCCGAGGCGCTCAGGCAGGCTGCGACTGGCCGGAGCCCGCGGCGCTGAGGGCCCGGGCGACCACACCCAGATGGTGTTCGAAATGCGCCAGCAAACCCGGCCATTGAGAGCGCTCCCCCTGGTCCAGGCCTTCCTGCAGGGCCCGGGCCGAACGGGCCAGGGCTTCGGCGCCAATGATGGCGGCGGTCGAGATCACGGTATGGGCCAGGCGCGAGGCGCTGGCCAGGTCGCCCTCCTCAAGCGCCAGCCGGATGGCCTCGGCATCGCCGAGCCGGGTCTCGGCAAAGCGGCGGCGGAATTTCTGCAAGAGGTCGGCCTGGCCCTGGCAATGCTGGAGCGCCCGCTGGTCGTCCAGCACCGGCGCGGTGGGCGTGCCCGAATCAGGCAGCCAGCGGGCCATCAACCTGAACAGCTCGTCCGGCCGCACCGGCTTGGGCAAGTGGTCGTTCATGCCGGCGGCACGGCAGCGCTCCAGGTCGGCCGGGATCGCCTGCGCCGTCATGGCAATCACCGGCAGGGCCTGCCAGTCGGGCTGGGCGCGCAGCCTGCGCGTGGCTTCGAGGCCATCCATCACCGGCATCTGCACATCCATCAGCACCAGGTCGAAGGGCTCGCTGGCCAGCCGCTCCAAGGCCTCGGCGCCATGCTGGGCGACCTGGACCTCGACGCCGCCTATGTCCCGCAAGAGGTCGCAGGCCAGCATCTGGTTGATGTCGTTGTCCTCAACCAGCAGCACGCGGCGGCCGCGCACGCGGGCCAGAGCCGCCGGGTCCAGGCCGGCGTGGCGGGCGTCCTCGGCCAGCTGCGGCCCAGGCGAGGCGAGCGCGGCCTGTTCCGCGGCTTCAGCCAGGCTCAGCGTGAAGCTGAATTCGCTGCCGCGGCCCGGTTCGCTGCAAACGCTGATCTGGCCGCCCATCAGCTCCACCAGCTGCTTGCAGATGGCCAGGCCCAGGCCCGTGCCGCCGTAGCGCCGTGTGATCGAGCTGTCGGCCTGCTCGAAGGGCTGGAACAGACGGGCGAGCTGCTCGGGCGTGAGGCCCGGGCCGGTGTCGGTCACGCTGAAGCGCAGCTGGCCGCTGGCCTCCTCAAGCGCCAGGCGCAGGACGACCTCGCCCTGCTCGGTGAACTTGACCGCATTGCCGGCCAGATTGATCAGCACCTGCGAGAGCCGCAAGGGGTCGCCGAGCCGGCGTTGCGGCAGCTCGGCCACGCCTTCGAGCCGCAGGGTCAAGCCTTTTTCCTCGGCCTTGAAGCCGACCACGGCCAGCACCTGGTCGAACAGGGCTGCCAGCTCGAACTCGGTCTGCTCCAGCGCCAGGCGGCCGGCCTCGATCTTGGAGAAGTCCAGGATGTCGTTGACGATGCCCAGCAGGGCCTCGGCCGCCGACTTGACCTGGCCGAGATAGCGCTGCTGGCGCGGGCCGGGGTCTGCATTGCGCAGCGCGAGGTCGCTGAGGCCCAGGATGGCATTCATGGGCGTGCGGATCTCGTGGCTCATCTTGGCCAGGAACTCGCTCTTGGCCTGGGTCGCCGCTTCGGCCGCATCGCGGGCCTGGCGCAACTGCTCGGTGCGTTCGATCACCCGCCGCTCCAGCTCGGCATTGAGTTGACGCATAGCCTCCTCGGCCGCCAGGCAACGCTGGATCTGCTCATAGGCGCGCAAGGCCGCCGTCAGGCTGCTGAGCAGGCGGGCGCGGTCCAGCTCGGACTTGGTGCGGTAGTCGTTGATGTCGTAGGCGCCGAAGATCTCCATCTCGGGCGCGTAGCCGGGCTGGCCGGTGCGCAGAATGATGCGGCAGGCGCTCATGCCGTGGTCGCGCCGCATGTGCTCCACCAGGCGCAGGCCCGAATGCATGTGCTCCATCACCACGTCCAGCAGCACCAGGGCGAAATCGCGGTCCTGCGCGAGCAGCTCACGGGTCTCGGCCTCGGAGTTCACATGGACCAGCTCCAGCGGCCTCCCGAGTATCTGCGCCCGGCGCAGCGCATAGCGGGTGGCGGCGTGGACTTCGCTGTCGTCGTCGACCACCAGGATGCGCCAGGGCGCTTGAGCGCTGGTTTCGGTCGGCGCGGCCGGCTGCAGCCTTATCAGGGGATCTTGTTCGTCCATGCCAAGGGCGGAGGCCTTGCTCCTAACGCTGAATGCGGGTCAGTTTGCCCGCATTGCAACAGCCTGAGAAGCCGCCAAGGCGCGCGGGAGGACCTGTGTTGAAGCGTCGTCGACCCACCCCAAGTCCCAAGGGCCTGCGGCGCAAGCCGTCAGGCGCGGCCAACCAGCAAGTGCGGAGGCTGGAGCAGCAGCTGCAGGAGCGCAGTCGCGAGCTGGAGCAGGCGATGAAGCTGCTGCTGCAGAGCGAGAAGCTGGCGGCCCTGGGCAATGTGGTGGCCGGCGTGGCCCATGAGCTGTCCACGCCGATTGGCAATGCACTGCTGGCCGCGACCAATCTGCAGCAGGAAACCCAGCTGATGAACCGCAAGGTGCGCGGCGACAGCCTGAACCGCCGCGACCTGGACGACTACATGAACTCGGTCGACGAAGGCGCGAGCATCGTGGCCCGCTCGCTGGAGCGGGCGGCCAATCTGGTCCGCAGCTTCAAGTCGGTGGCGGTCAACGAGACCAGCGAAGCCCGCATGGCCTTCGACCTGCGCACCGCGCTGGAGGACTGCCTGGCCCTGCTCAATCCGGGCCTCAGGCACCAGCCGGTGAGCCTGGAGCTGAAATGTCCGGGCGGCGTGGAATGCGACAGCTATCCCGGCGCGCTGACCCAGGTGGTCAACAACCTGGTCGAGAACGCGGTGCGCCATGGCCTGGAGCCCAAGGGGCGGGGCAGCGTGCGCATCGAGGCCGCCGAGCTGGATGGCTGGATCCTGCTGACGGTCAGCGACGACGGCGTCGGCATCGCGCCCGAACACCTGGGCCGCATCTTCGAGCCCTTCTTCACCACCCGCCTGGGCCAGGGCGGCTCGGGACTGGGCCTGCATCTGGTCCACAGCCTGGCCACCGGGCCGCTGGCCGGCGAGGTGCAGGTGCACAGCCGGCCGGGCGAGGGCACGCGTTTCGAGCTGCGCTTTCCCCTCAAGGCGCCGGACAACCGGCCGGCGCCAGCCTAGCTAGGCAGTGCGCCGCGCCTCGATCCAGCCGCGCAGCACGGCCAGCGGCATGGCCTTGGCATAGCGCCAGCCCTGGGCCACGTCGCAGCCCCGGTCGCGCAGGAAGACGGCCTGGGCCTCGGTCTCCACGCCCTCGGCGACGATTTCCATGCCTATGCGCTGGCCCAGGCGTATCACCGTCTCGGCATAGGCATCGCCCTGGGCCTCGCCGATCTGCGAGACGAAGGCGCGGTCCACCTTAAGGCAGTCGATGGGCAGCGCGCGCAGCTGCGATAGCGAGGAATAGCCGGTACCGAAGTCGTCCATGGCGACACGGGCCCCGGCCTCGTGCAGCGCGCGCAGGCTGTCGACCACCAGCTGCGGATCGTCCATGGCCACGCTTTCGGTTACTTCCAGCTCCAGGCTGCCGGGAGGCATGGCATGGCGGGCGATCAGGCTGCGCACTTGATCGGTCAGGCCCTGGGAGCGGAACTGCAAGACGCTGACGTTGACGCTGACGCGCGGCGGTGCGCCGGGCTGGTCCTGCAGCAGCCGCCAGTCCTGCGCCGCCTGGTCCAGCACCCAGCTGCCCATCTCGTCGATCAGGCCCGCCTGCTCCGCCAGGCCGACGAAGACCATGGGGTTCTGCACCATGCCGCCCTGGCCGTCGGGCCAGCGCACCAGGGCCTCCATGCCTATCAGGCTGTCGTCGCGCAGCAGCACCTGGGGCTGGTACCAGACCTCAAGCTTGCGCGCCGCCAGATCGCTGCGCAGCCGCCTCACCAGGGCCAGGCGCGACTGCACGCCGGCCTCCATGGCCGCCTTGAACGGCAGGCCGCCGCGGCGCTGGTCGGCCTTGGCCACTTCCAGCGCGATGCTGGCGCGGCGCAAGGCCGTGAGGCCGTCTTCTGCATGGTCGTCCAGCACATACCAGCCCAGGGTCACGGTCACCGGCAGGCGATGCTCGCCGACTTCCAGCGGCTGGGCCAGCAACTGCTGGATGTGCTCGGCATTGACCACCGCGGCCGGCCCGAGCACGCCGAATACATCGCTGCCCAGGCGTGCCAGCTTGACGCGGGTGTCGAAGCCCTGGTCGAGGCGCTGGGCCAGGGCCATCAGCAGCGCGTTGCCGACCTCGTGGCCCAGGCCGTTGTTCAGCTCGGCGAAGCGCTGCATGTCGAGCAGCAGCAGCACCTGGCCCTGGCGATCGGTCTGCGCATCGAGTTCACGCAGGAACTGAAGCCGGTTGGGCAGCTGGGTCAGGGTGTCGTAGTAGGCCAGCCGGTTCAGCTCGGCAATCAGGTTGAGGTTGCCGAAATAGGCCGAGATGTTGGTGGCGAAGACCTCGACCAGCTGACGGTCCAGCGGTTCCAGCGGATGGCTGGTCTGCAGGAAGACGGCTGCCTCCTGGTCGCGCGCCGCCACGTAGAGCACGGTGGCGCTGTCGGCGAACTGGTGCTGGCGGCTGCTCAGGCAATCGGTGACTGCCTGGCGGATGTGGATCTCGGCCAGTTCCTCCAGTGGCCGCGACACATAGCTGGCCAGTCGGCCGGCCGCGCTGATCACATAGAAGCTGTCGACATCCTCGCCATGCTCGGGCCGGCCGCGGTGGGCGCAGACTATGCCTTCCTTGGGCAAGCCCAGCAGAGCGGCCAGTTGGGTGAGCACGCCCTCGGCGAAGCTGAGCATGGCGTGGCGCTCCATCAGGTCGGCGGCCGAGCGCACGATCATCTCCAGTCCGCGCCGGCTCTCCGCGATGGTGCGGATCTGGTTGTAGGAGCGCAGCGCCGCCGTGGCGGCCGTGATCAAACGGGTCTGCGTCAGTTCGGACTTGGTCCGGTAATCATTGATGTCGTAGGCCTGGATGATGGGCAGTTCGGGAGCGAAGCCCGGTTGGCCGGTGCGCAGGATGATGCGCGCCTCGTTCATGCCGCAGTGTTCGCGGATGTACTGCACCAGGTTGAGCCCGGCCTGCGGGCTCTCCATCACCACATCGAGCAGGATCAGCGAGAAGTCACGGTCCCGCTCAAGCAGGGCCTCGGTCTCGCCGCCTGAATGCGTGTGGACCAGCTCCAGCGGCCGGCCCATGATCTCGGTGCGGCGCAACGAATAGCGCGTGGCCTGGTGCACCTCGTCGTCGTCGTCGACCACGAGCACGCGCCAGGGGGGCAGCACCGGCCCGGCAGCGGCCTCGTCTTCGTCGGTGTCGATCAGCAGGATGCGCTCGTTGTCGGCCATGGCTGCGGGCTCCTTTCGCAGCGCCCCAGTGTGCCGTAGCCGACCTGCTGTGTCATGCTCCGCGCTCCAATGGCCATCGCGGGGAATTTCATGCAACTCGGCGCTTTCTCGATCAGCCTGGCGGTCAAGGACCTGGCGGCCTCGCAGGCCTTCTACGCCAAGCTCGGTTTCCAGGCCTGGGGCGGCAATGCGGCCCAGGGCTGGCTGATCCTCAAGAACGGCCCCCATGTGATCGGCCTGTTCCAGGGCATGTTCGAGAAGAACATGCTGACCTTCAACCCGGGCTGGGACCAGGACGCCCAACCGCTCGCCGAGTTCACCGACGTCCGCGAGCTGCAGCGCAGCCTCAAGGCCCAGGGCGTGACGCTGATGACCGAGGCGGACGAGTCCACCAGCGGCCCGGCCAGCTTCGTGGTCATAGACCCGGACGGCAACCCGGTCCTGGTGGACCAGCATCGCTGAGGGCCGGGCCATGCGACCCCAGCCATTGATCTGCTGCGACGACGTCGAGGCCAGCAGCCGCTGGTACCAGCAGCTGCTGGGCCTGCAGAGTGCCCATGGTGGCCCCAACTACGAGCGGCTGGAGAAGGACGGCCTCCTGCTGCTGCAACTGCACCGCTGGGAGGAAGAGCACCACCACGGTCCGATTGGCGAGCGGCACGAGCCCTCGCGCGGCAACGGCGTGCTGCTGTGGTTCGAGGTCGATGACTTCGACGCCGCGCTGGTCCGCGCCGAGGCCCTGGGTGCCGAAGTGCTGCTGGGCCGCCACCGCAATCCACCGGACTGCGACGGCGGCCCCAACCACTGGGAAGTCTGGCTGCGCGACCCCAATGGCTACAAGATCGTGCTGGCCAGCCCCGATGGGACGGCCGACGGCAGCTGGAAGCCCGGTGATGCCTGAGGCCGCCCTGCGGCGACAGCTGAGCCTGTACCTGTCCGGTCCCGAGACCCTGCTGGTCGAGCGGGCGCGCGGCCTGCTCGATCCGCTGCAGCAGTCCCTGATCCCTGCGCACCTGACGCTATGCCGCGAGGATGAGCTGGGCGACCTGGCCGAGCCCGACGGCCTGCTGCAGCAGCTGTCGGCCGGCGCCGATTTCCCGGTGCTGGACCTGGTGCTGGGCGCGCCCAGGCAATTCCATGAGACTGGCTGGCTGCTGCCCTGCGTGCAAGGTGCGGAGGCCTTTGCCCGTCTGCGCAGCCAGCTGCTGGGACGCGAGCCGGCGCGGGAGCAGCAGGCCCATCTCACGCTGGCCCACCCACGCAACCCGGCGCCTTCGGCCAGCGCCCTTGCGCAGGCGCTGCCCCTGCTGCCGGACCGGCTTCCCATCCGGCTCGACCGGCTGCGGCTGATAGAGCAGCGTGGCGCCGGCCGCTGGCGCGAGCTGGCCTGCCATGCCTTGGGGGCAAGCTGAGCGCCTGCCCCGGACCTAGACCGTTTCCGAGGCCAGGCTGGGTCGCGGCGGCCGTACGGCGCCGCGCGCCAGCACGCGGCCACTGACCCAGGCGTTCAGGTAGCTGTCCACCAGGCTCAGCTCGGCATCCAGGCCGCGCACCAGGGCCACGCCGGAAGCTCCGGCGGCCGCGCAGTCGCGGGCTTGCGAGGGGTTGAGTACGCCGCCAATGGCGACCACCGGCCGCCCGGCCATCTGCGACCACCAGGCCAGGTTGTCCGTGCCTTGTGGCTCCCAGGGCATGTCCTTGGTCGTCGTCGGCCAGACCGGCCCGCAGGCGATGTAGCTGGGTGCCAGGCCGCGGGCCCGGGCCAGCTCCCAGAGGCTGTGGCTGGACAGGCCCAGAGCCAGGCCGCTGTCCAGCAGCCAGCGCTCCTCGTCCGGACGCAGGGCGGCCCAGTCTTCCTGGCCCAGATGCAGATGCCGGGCACCGGCCTGGACCGCGGCACGCCAGTGGTCGTTGATCCAGAGCCGGCTGCGGCTGTCCTCGACCAGGCGCAGGGCCTGGCGGATCTGTTCCACCAGCTCGGCCTCGGCCGGCGGCGCCTTGATGCGCAGCTGGATCTGCGGGATGCCGGCCTGCACCAGCTCGGCCACCCGTTCGATCGTGTCGCAAATCGCGTACAGGCCCAGCTCGGTGGGCGCGCTGGGCTTGTTGAGCACATGCAGCCATCGGGCCGGGGCCAGCGGGTCGATCTCGGGCCCGAAGCTCATCACCGGCATGGCCGTCGGGTCCAGCACGAAGCTGGCCCGCGCCCGCACCGGGCCGGAGCCGCGGCCGGCCACATGGCCATCGCGTACTGCGCACCAGGTCAGCATCTTGGCCAGCAACACTGCATCGGGCAGGGCGAAGCCTCTTGCCAGGGCCGAGGCGGCACCGGTGGCGAAGCTGCAGCCGCTGCCATGGTGATGGGGCGAGGGCAGGCGCGGGCTGGCCAGCCAGCCGCAGGCCAGCTCGCTGTCCAGGTAGTCGAGGGCCAGCTCCTGGCCGCCCGGCGTGCTGGGGTCGTCGCCGCCGGTGATGCAGACCGCGCGGGCGCCGGTGGCGCGCAGCCGTGCCGCGAGCTCCGGCACAGTGTGCGTGTCGTGTGGCACGGCCAGCAGCCGCTCGGCCTCGCGCCGGTTGGGCGTGACCAAGGTGGCCCGCGGCAGCAGCTGCTCTCGCATGGCGCGCAGCACGGCGGCGTTGGCAAAGCTCAAGCCGCCGGCACTGGCGCCCAGCACCGGATCGACGATCAGGGCGAGGCTGGGGTCGTCGCGGCGCATGCGGTCCAGCAGCTGGGCCACGCATTCGACCGCGGCGGCCGAGCCCAGCAGGCCGGTCTTGATGGCGCGCGGCCACAGGTCGGCGGCCAGAGCTTCCATCTGAGCCTCGATCTGCGCGGCGGGCAGAGGGCAGATGGCGCTGACGCCCAGCGAATTCTGCGCGGTCACTGCCGCCACCACCGGGCAGAGGTGGGCGCCCATGGCCTGGGCCGCGCGGCTGTCGGCCGAGAGCCCGGCGCCGCCGCCGCTGTCGCTGCCGGCGATGCTCCAGATCACCGGGGGATGGCTTTCGCGGGTCCAGATCATGGCTGGTCCCCGAGCAGGAAGGCATGGCCGCTGACCGGCGTCGAGGCGCGGGCAAAGTCCTGCGGTGCCATCAGGCCGGCCCGCCAGGCGGTTCGTCCCGCACGCACGGCCTCGCCGAAGGCGGCTGCCATGGCGACCGGGTCGCGGGCCTGGGCCACGGCGCTGTTCAGCAGCACGGCGTCGAAGCCCAGCTCCAGCGCCCGGGCCGCCTGCGAAGGCGCGCCCAGGCCGGCGTCGATGATCAGCGTAGCGTCCGGCAGCCGCTCGCGCAGTGTGCGCAGCCCGGCGAGATGGACCAGGCCCTGGCCCGAGCCAATCGGCGCGCCCCAGGGCATCAGCACCGCGCAGCCGGCATCGAGCAGGCGGCGGCACAACACCAGGTCCTCGGTGCAGTAGGGCAGCACGGTGAAGCCCTGCCGCACGAGCTCGGTGGCGGCGGCCAGCAGCTCGAAGGGGTCGGGCTGCAGCGTGTGGGCATCGCCCACGACCTCGAGCTTGATCCAGTCCGTGCCATAGAGCTCACGCGCCATGCGGGCCAGCTGTACCGCCTCGTGGGCCGTGTGGCAGCCGGCGGTATTGGGCAGCAAGCGGGCGCCCTGGGCCTGGGCGGCCTCCAGGGCCAGTTTGACGAAGCCGTTGTCGCCGCCTTGCAGCGTGCGCTTGAGGCCCAGCGTGATGACCTGCGTGCCCGAGGCCTGGATGGCCTGGGTCAGCACCGCCGGGCTGGGATAGCCCGCCGTGCCGAGCAGCAGCCGGCTGGCCAGGGGCACGCCGGCAATCCGGAAGAAATCGTCCTCGGCCATGTCAGCCCCCGGTGATGGCGCTGAACAGCAGGACCTGGTCCCCCTGGCGCAGCACCGTGTGATGGCGGGCGTCGCGCGGGATGAATTGGCCGTTGTGGGCGGTGGCCACGGCCATGGGGTTGCGGCCCAGCTGCTCAAGCAGCGTGGCCAGGGTGGTGCCGGCGCCCAGGCGCAGCGGCGCCTCATCGAGACGAATCTCGATGAGCTCCTCGGTGCTCTTCCTCATCTTTCCTCCTCCAAGGTGCCGAGCCCACTTCTGACGAGCAGCTCTTGCACCAGCGCCGGTCCCAATAGGAATCCATGGCGGTACAGGCCGTTGATGTTCAACTGACCGGGGGCGGAGTTTAGCGCGGGTCGATGATCCGGCAAGGCAGGGCGCAAATTGACCTCCATCCGATGGATACGGGCTTCGGCGAGCGTCGGCATCACGCTGTGGGCTGCCGCCATCAGTTCGACGGCACTGCGCAGGCTGACCGGGCTGAGGTCCTCGCTCTCGATCTCGGAGGCGCCCAGGATCAGCGTGGATTCGCTGCGCGGCACCAGGTAGAGCCGGTGCCGCGGATGCAGCAGGCGCAGCGGTCGGCGCAGGCCATGGCCGCTCAATTCCAGGGTCAGGATCTCGCCACGGACACCGCGCAGCGGCAGGGCCGGGCGGGCCCCGAGGCCGCGGCAGTCGATGGCCCAGTCGGCCTCGATGCGGCGGCCGTCGGCCAGCCGCAGCCGGCCCGGGCCGATCTCGCTCACGGCCTGGCCCCATTGCCAGCGAGCTGCGGCGGCGCCCTGGTGCAGGGCCGTCATCGCGGCGGGCGCATCGATGAAGCCTTCGCCTTCGAGTCGCCAGGCCCGCAGCCCCGGGACCAGCGCGGGTTCCAGCTCGCGCAGCGTGGCCTCGTCCAGCGGCCTGGCACTGGCCACATGCTGGAGCATGCGCTGGGCCGCGCCCAGGTCCTCGCGGTGGGCCAGCAGCAGGCTGCCTTCGCGGCGCATGCGGACCGGCAAGGGCAGCGCTGCGCAGATGCGCGGCCAAAGCTGCAGCGAGCGCCAGCCCGCTGCGACCATGTCGGCATCGGCGCCGCTGTCCTGCTCGGCCAGCGGACTCAGCAGCCCGGCCGCGCTGAAGCCGGCCGCGCGCGGAACCCCCTCGGGCGCGGGACCGGGCGAAGGGTCGAACACCTCGACCTCGTGCCCGGCCCGGACCAGGGCCCAGGCGAACAGGCGTCCGGCCAGGCCGGCGCCGGCAATGGCGATGCGGGCCATCAGGCGTTCTCTGTGTTCAGCGACTGCAGCGGTTTCAGCGGGATGTAGAGCTCGCCCCCGCCGGCGCGGAACTCGGCGCTCTTTCTGGCCATGCCCTCGCTGTACTCGCGCACGTCCTGGCTGATCTTCATCGAGCAGAACTTCGGCCCGCACATGGAGCAGAAATGCGCCAGCTTGGCGCTGTCCTTGGGCAGGGTCTCGTCGTGGAATTCGCGTGCCGTGTCCGGGTCCAGGCCGAGGTTGAACTGGTCTTCCCAGCGGAACTCGAAGCGGGCCTTGGACAGCGCGTCGTCGCGGGCCCGCGCGCCCGGATGGCCCTTGGCCAGGTCGGCCGCGTGGGCGGCGATCTTGTAGGCGATCAGGCCGGCCTTGACGTCGTCGCGGTCGGGCAGTCCCAGGTGCTCCTTGGGCGTCACGTAGCAGAGCATGGCGCAGCCGAACCAGCCGATCATGGCCGCGCCTATGCCCGAGGTGATGTGGTCGTAGCCCGGCGCGATGTCGGTGGTCAGCGGACCCAGCGTATAGAACGGCGCCTCGTCGCAGTGCTTGAGCTGCTCGTCCATATTGGCCTGGATCAGGTGCATGGGCACATGGCCGGGGCCTTCGACCATGGTCTGCACCTCGTGCTTCCAGGCAATCTTGGTCAGCTCGCCCAGCGTGTGCAGCTCGGCGAACTGGGCCTCGTCGTTGGCATCGGCCAGCGAACCCGGGCGCAGGCCATCGCCCAGCGAGAAGCTGATGTCAAAGGCCTGCATGATTTCGCAGATCTCCTCGAAGTGGGTGTAGAGGAAGTTCTCGCGGTGATGGGCTATGCACCACTTGGCCAGGATGGAGCCGCCGCGCGAGACGATGCCGGTGCGGCGCTTCACGGTCAGCGGCACATGGGCCAGGCGCAGGCCGGCGTGAATGGTGAAGTAGTCGACGCCTTGCTCGGCCTGCTCGATCAAGGTGTCGCGGAACAGTGGCCACGAGAGCTCCTCAGCCACGCCGCCCACCTTCTCCAGCGCCTGGTAGATCGGCACCGTGCCAATCGGTACCGGGCTGTTGCGCAGGATCCAGTCGCGGGTCGTGTGGATGTTGCGGCCGGTGGAAAGATCCATCACCGTGTCGGCGCCCCAGCGCGTGGCCCAGACCAGCTTTTCGACCTCTTCCTCGATGCTCGAGGTGACGGCCGAGTTGCCGATGTTGGCGTTGACCTTCACCAGGAAGTTGCGGCCGATGATCATCGGCTCCAGCTCCGGGTGATTGATGTTGGCCGGGATGATGGCGCGGCCGCGGGCGATCTCGTCGCGCACGAACTCGGGCGTGATCAGCTCGGGGATGGCGGCGCCGCGCGAGTCGCCGTGCAGGCGCTGCTCGCGCTCGGCGTCCTGCTTGTACTCGCGCATCCATTCCAGCTTCTGGTTCTCGCGGATCGCCACGTATTCCATCTCGGCCGTGACGATGCCGCGGCGCGCGTAGTGCAGCTGGCTGACGTGTGTGCCGGCCTTGGCGCGGCGCGGCTGGCGCTGCAGGCCGGCGCTCTCGGCACGCAAGGCCTGCTGCTGGGCGGCTTCACGCAGGCCGTCGTCGAGCAGGGCGATCTGGCGGCCTTCGTAGGCTTCGGTGTCGCCGCGCTCGGCTATCCAGGCGGCGCGTGGCGTGGGCAGACCCTGGCGCACGTCGATGCTGGCTTCCGGGTCGGTGTAGGGGCCCGAGCTGTCGTAGACGCAGACCTGCTCGCCATTGGTCAGCGCTATGCGCCGCTGCGGCACGCGCAGCCCGGGGAACAGGCGGCCGTGCAGCCAGTCCTTGGTCGAGGCGGGCAGCGGCTTGCGGCTGCGCTGCAGCAGTTCGGTGGTGGTCGGTTGGTCGTTCTTGTCGCTCATGGCTCCTCCGGTGGATGGTCAATCTCCGGAGGCCGGCCTGGAGCCGGTGGTGCGGGCGGTTCAGGGCCCGGCGAGCGACGCAGCACGGCTGAGGGCCGTGAGGCAGACGGATGGCAGGCTCTTCTTACGCCGGTACGGGCCGGATCAAGTTCAGCGGGTCCATGGCTTTGGCCACATCTCAGCCCGACGCCGGTTTCAGATTGAAACCGGCAGGGCACCCCGGAGCGAGCGGCCAGTATAGCCAGCGGTCCGCGCAGGACTTCACGGATGCGCGCCAAGCCTCGGGACAAACCCGCGCATGACCTTTGGGTGGCCTGCCCAGAATCGGTGCGCACCGCCAGGTCAGGGGAGGGCCGCTTGAAACATCATCGACTGCTAACTGCCATGATGCTGGCCTGCGCCCTGCCGGCCTGGTCGCAGACGCCGCCAGCGGCCGCCGCTTCCAAGCCGGCCCTGACGCCGGCCGAGCGGGCCCAGCGCGATGCCGACAAGGTCTTCCACTGGATACGCCTGAGCGCCGACAAGCCGGCGCCCAAGCCGGTGGCCGCGGCCCCCAAGCCGGCCCCGGTCAGGACTGCCGCCGTCGCTGCGCCCAAGCCGGCCCTTGCGCCCAAGATCCAGGCCGACGCGGCCCCCGCCGAAACGCCGCCGACCCTGCTGGCCGTGGCCGATACCTCGATGAGTTCAGCGAGCCGCGTGCCCGAGACGGCTGCTCCGCCCGCGCCGGCCGCCATCGTCGCGCGCTCCGAGCCTCCGCCGGCTCCAGAACCCGAACCCGCGCCGGTCGTCGAAGCCGACCTGCGCCTGGTCCACCGCGTGGAGCCGGAGTTCCCGCGCCAGCTGATGAGCACCGTCAGCAGCGGTGCGGTGCTGGTGCGCTTCATGGTCCAGCCCAATGGCACGGTCAGCAATCTGGAAGTGCTGAAGACCTCGCACCGCAAGCTCTCCAGCGCCGCGCTGGAAGCGGTGAACCAATGGCGCTTTGCGCCGATTCCGGCGGCCCGCGAGGCCACGGTCGAGATCGGCTTCAGTACGGCTCAATAGCCGCAGCCAAGACCGCAGCTCAGGCCGCAGCCGGGCAGCGCGACAGCGTCAGCGCCATCGCTTCGAGGAACACCCGCGTGCGCAGCGGCATCAGCTTGCGCTCGGGGAACACGGCCCAGCATTCCACTGGCGGCAGGCACCAGGTCGGCAGCACGCGCACCAGTTCGCCGCGTTCGACGTACTCGCGGGCGTAGTGGTCGCCCACGGCTGTGATGCCGACACCGGCGCAGGCCAGCAGCAGCAGTGAATCCGGTGCGTTGATCAGCGTTCGCTGGGCCGGCAACGCCTGCAGTTCCTCGAGTTCGGGCTCGCTGCGGCGCAGCTTCCAGGGCACGGCCTCGCCATGGCGGCTGAGGATCATCAGGCCGTGCATGCTCTCCAGCGCCTCGGGCCGCAGCGGATGGCCATGGCGCTGCAGGTAGTCGGGCGAGGCATAGAGGCCCACGCTCAGGGTCGTCATGCGTCGCGCGGCGAGCTGGCTGTCGGCATCCAGGCTGCCCATGCGCACGGCCAGGTCGAAGCCCTCGGCAATCAGGTCGACCCGGCGCGGCGACAGGTCCAGCTCCAGCTGCACCTCGGGATAGTCCAGCGTGAAGCGGATCAGCATCTGGCGCAGCACCTGCTGGGCCATGTCGGCCGGCATGCTGACCCTGAGCCGCCCGGTGGGCTTGCTCTGGCGGTGCAGGGCCAGGGCCAGGGCGCCATCGACCTCGGCTGCCAGCGCCCGCGCATGCTCCAGCACCCCTTGGCCGAAATCGGTCAGCACCAGGCGGCGGGTGCTGCGCTGCAGCAGCTTCTCGCCCAGGCGCTGCTCCAGCGCCGCGATGCGGCGCGAAACGGTGGATTTGGGCAGCTGCACCCGCTCGGCGGCGCGGCTGAAGCTGCCGGCCTCCATCACCCTGGCAAATAGCAGCAGGTCATCGGCATCAAGGCTCATTGGGGCACCCTTCGGCCTGCGGCCTGTCCCGCCAGGCGGGAGCGAACTTGCTTGGGGCGGTCCGGCGCTTCGTTCATTGTTCTACCTATGGAACAGTCAAATGCATTTCAACGTCTTCTGTCCCACCAATGCTCCCAATAAAGTTGCTCCATCGTCAAGTTGAATGACGAATACCCCCAACCGGAGCACCACATGAACATCCTGCAAATCAACTCCAGCGCCCGCCGCGTGCAAGACGGACAGGGTTCCTGGTCGACCCGCCTGGCCGATGAACTGACGGCCGCCCTGAAGGCCCGCGACGGCCAGGGCTCGCTGACGGTCCACGAACTGGCCGCCACGCCGCTGCCCGCCATGGACGAGGCCGCCCTGGGCGCCCTGTTCACCCCGCTTGACGCCCGCAGCCCCGAGCAGCAGGCCCGCGTGGCCCTGAACGACGCGCTGATCGCCGAAGTGCAGGCGGCCGACGCCATCGTCATTGGCGCGCCGATGATCAATTTCGGCGTCAGCTCGCAGCTGAAGAACTGGATCGACGCGATTGCCCGCGCCGGCGTCACCTTCAGCTACACCGCCACCGGTCCGGTCGGCCTCTTGAAGAACAAGAAGGCCTATGTGGTGACCACCCGCGGCGGCGTGCACCGCGACCTGCCGACCGACGGCGTGACGCCCTATCTGCGCACGGTGCTGGCCTTCCTGGGCATCACCGACGTGGAATTCGTGTTCGCCGAAGGCCTGAACATGGGCCCGGAAGCCGAAGCCGCCGGCGTGGCCGCCGCCCGTGCGCAGATCGCCGCCATCACCGAAACCGCCACTGTCTAATCCTGCATTGAAGCAAGAAGGAGATCCGACCATGACTGCCACCGTCACCCAAGCCCGCCCCGTGGAGCGCCTGATCGCGGGCCAGCCCACCAGCGATGGCGCCGGTGTCAAGCTGACCCGGGTGCTGACCCATCAGCTGCAGCGGCGTCTGGATCCCTTCCTGATGCTGGATGCCTTCGGCTCGGACCAGGCCGACGACTACATCGCCGGCTTCCCCGACCATCCGCACCGCGGCTTCGAGACCGTGACCTACATGCTCGAGGGCCGCATGCGCCACCGCGACTCGGCCGGCAACGAAGGCCTGCTGGGCCCGGGCGGCGTGCAGTGGATGACGGCCGGCCGCGGCGTGATCCATTCCGAGCTGCCCGAGCAGCAGCAAGGCCGCATGGAAGGCTTCCAGCTCTGGCTCAACCTGCCGGGCAAGGACAAGATGCGCGAGCCCTGGTACCGCGACATCCCGACCGGCGAGATCCCCGAGACCACGACGGCCGAGGGCGTGACCCTGCGCGTGATCGCCGGCGAAAGCCATGGCCTGGCCGGTGCGGTGCAGCGCGAGCACACCGCACCGCTGTACCTGGACCTGCACCTGCCGGCCGGCGCCCGCTTCGAGCAGGTGCTGCCGACGGCGCACAACGCCTTCGTCTATGTCTACCGCGGTGAGGTCAGCATAGTCGAGACCCAGGTGCCGCAGCAGCGCATGGCCATCCTGGCCAACAAGGCGGGCAGCGACGGCGTGGTGCTGCAAGCCGGCAGCGAGGGTGCGCGCGTGATCCTGATCGCGGGCCAGCCGCTGAACGAGCCCATCGCCCAGTACGGCCCCTTCGTGATGAACACGCAGGCCGAGCTGTTCCAGGCGGTGCGCGACTTCCAGGAAGGCCGGCTGGCCTGAGCCGGCTTCAGCTGGCGCGCATCTTCAGCGCGCTGGCATCCGGGGCCAGCAGTCGCTCGCCCTCATAGCCGTGCACCGCGCCGAAAGGCCCGGTGCCGGCATTCCATTGCTCCGACCACTGGCGGATCTCGTCCTGCGTGCGGCCTACGAAGTTCCACCACAACAGGATCTGCTCATCCAGCGGCTCGCCCCCCAGCAGCAGCAGCCGGGCCCGGCCCTCGCTGCGTATCAGCAGCTGCTTGGCACCGACCGGCACATAGAGCAGGCGGCCGGGCTGGAGCCGCTCTTCCTGGCCATCGACCTGGATCTCCAGCTCGCCCTCCAGCACCATCAGCCCATGCTCATGGCTGCGGGTCAGCGGCAGCATCAGGCGCGAGGCGGCCGAGCAGGCCAGGTCCACGCCCAGCAGCGGCGTGTGGCTGGGCACGGGCGACTGCTGGTGGCCCTCGTGGGCACTGTCCAGGCTGCCGACCAGCAGGGTCAGGTGGAAGCCGCCGTCGCTCCATTGCGGCAAGCGCGGGAAATGCTCGAAGGCCGGTGCGCAATGACGCTGCGACTCGGGCAGGGCGATCCACAGCTGGGCCAGCTGCAGCCGGTCGGACAGCGATTCCTCCGAATGGCAGATGCCGCGACCGGCCGTCATCAGATTGACCTGGCCGGGGCGCAGCACCTGCTCGCTACCCAGGCTGTCGCGATGCAGGATCTCGCCCTCGATCAGCCAGCTGAAGGTCTGCAGCCCGGTATGCGGATGCGGGCCCACGCGCATGCCGGGCGGATGCAGGTGGGCCGGGCCTGCATGGTCCAGGAAGCACCAGGCCCCGACGCGGCGCCGGCCCGGATGCGGCAGGGCGCGGCGTATTGGCAGGCCGCCGACCTGGCTCTGGTGCGCGTCCAGCAGTTCGAGCTGGGCCATCAGGCCACTCCCTTGACCCGCTTCACATGGGTGGCGAAGCCGGCCATGAAGCCACGCAGCTGCTCGCGCAGCGCCTCGTCCTGCAGCTGACCCTGTGCGTCGAACAGGGTCTGGACCCGCGAGACCGTCAGCCGGCCGCCCATCCAGAACTCGACCGCAAAGGCCCGCATCACGCTGAGCAGCGCATCCTGCGACTGCAGGCTGCCGAAGCCGCCCTGGCTGGCGCCCAGCATGGCCGTGGGCTTGCCGGCGAAGGTGGCCTTGCCGGCGGCCGGCGGGCGCGAGAGCCAGTCCAGGCCGTTCTTCAAGACACCGGGAATGGAGTTGTTGTATTCGGGCGTGCCGATCAGCAGGCCATCGGCCGCCTGGATCGCGGCACGCAGCGCTTCGACCGGAGCCGGCACGCCTTGCGCTTCCACGTCGCCGTCGTACAGCGGGATGCCGTGCAGCGTGTGGACCTGCAGGCTGACGCCTTCCGGGCAGAGTCCGGCGGCGGCGCGCAGCAAGGCGGTGTTGAAGGAAGCGGCGCGCAGGCTGCCGGACAGGGCGATCAGTTGGAGGCTCATGGATCGGTTCGGGTTCGGGCGATTGGCGTCGATTATCAGCATGTGGCTGTGCTGCAATCGCTGGGCCCGCAGGCCTCAGGGTCTTGCCGGGGCGAACTGTGCAAGGAAGCCTTCATGCCCATTCACCGCCGATTGATTTCCGTCCTGTCCTTGGCCCTGGCGATGGCCTCTTCCGGCGCGGCCGAGCCGCCCCAGGTCCTGGTCAAGGAAGGCGAGCGCCTGCTGCTCAGGCAGCCGCTGCAGGACTTCTACGACACGGCCTTCGTCTGGAGCGACGGTGGCAAGGCCGAGCCCCGGCTGATAGACGCCGACGAACTGGCCCGGCGCCTGGCCGGCTACGACGTCGTGTTCTTCGGCGAGCACCACCGCCACCCCGGCGTCCATCTGCAGCAGCAGCGTCTGCTGCGCGCGCTGCAGGCCATCCACCCGGCCTGGATCCTGTCCATGGAACAGTTCGAGCGCGATGTGCAGGGCGTGGTCGACGACTACCTGGCCGGCAAGGTCGGCGAGAACGCCCTGGTCGAGAACGGCCGCGCCTGGGACAACTACCGGCCCTCGTACCGGCCGCTGCTGCAGTTCGCCAAGGACCACGGCCTGCCCGTGGTGGCGGCCGAGGCACCGACCTGGGCCATCTCCTGCATAGGCCAGCAGGGTACCGAGGTGATGGAGAAGTTCACGCCGGAGGAGCGCAGCTGGGTGGCGCGCGAGCTGGACTTGGGTCCGGGTGCCTACCGCGACAAGTACATGCGCTTCCAGGCCGGCGCGGCCACGCATGGCGGCGGTGCCGCGATGTCGGACGCGGCCAAGCTGCGCGCCGAGCGCAGCTATGCGGCCCAGGTGGCGCGCGACGAGACCATGGCCGAGGCCATCGCGGCGGCGATCAAGGCCAGGCCCGGCCACAAAGTCCTGCACCTGGACGGCAACTTCCATTCGGCCGCCTTCCTGGGCACGGTGGAGCGGCTCAAGCGCCGATTGCCGGAGCTGAAGATCGCCGTCATCGATCCGCAGGAAGTGGTCGATGCCAAGGCGCCTTCGGTCGCCGCTTCGGCGCTGAAGGAGGGCACGGTGCTGCAGCTGGTCTATCCCAACCCGCCTTCCTTCGTCGAGGGTGAGGACCAGAGCGCGTTTGTCCGCAAGATCATGGCCCGGCGCACGGCCAGTCCCTGCAAGTACCAGAGCGGTTCCTGATCAATCCGGACGCCAGCGCTTGAGCAGCAAGGCGTTACCGACCACACAGACGCTGGAGAAAGCCATGGCCGCGCCGGCGATCACCGGGCTCAGCAAGCCCAGCGCGGCCAGCGGAATGCCGACCACGTTGTAGACGAAGGCCCAGAACAGGTTCTGGTGGATCTTGCGCACGGTAGCGCGCGACAGCGCGATCGCCTGCGGTACCAGGGCCGGGTCGCCGCGCATCAGGGTGATGCCCGCCACCTGCATGGCCACGTCGGTGCCGGTGGCCATCGCCATGCCCACGTCGGCCGCGGCCAGGGCCGGCGCGTCGTTGATGCCGTCGCCCACCATGGCCACGTGCCGGCCGCCCTCGCGCAGCTCGACCACGATGCGGGCCTTGTCGGCCGGCAGCACCTCGGCGCGCACCTCGTCGATGCCCAGCTTCGCCGCAACCGCTCCGGCACTGCCGCGGTTGTCGCCGCTCAGCATCACGCTGCGCAGGCCTTGCTCCCGCAGGGCCTGGACCGCGGCGGCCGCCGCCGGCTTGAGCTCGTCGGCAAAGGCCAGCATCGCAAGCAGGCGCGGCTGCGGAGCGGTCTGGGCCAGCCAGGACACGGTGGCGCCCTCGGCCTGCCGCGCCTGGGCCTGGGTCAGCAGCGGATCCAGTGCAATGCCGAGTTCGGCCATGTAGCGACCCGAGCCCAGGTGCAGGCTGAGGTCCTGCTCGGGCAGTTCGGCCGTCACGCCGCGGCCTGGCACGGCCCGTAGCGCGCGCGTGGCTGGCAAGACCTGGCCCTCGGCCGCTTCGAGCACGGCCCGCGCCAGCGGGTGTTCGCTGCCTGACTGCAAGGCTGCGGCCAGCAGCAGCAGGGGTTCGGCCTTTTCGCCGGGTGCAGGCCGGAGCTCGCGCAGCCGGGGCTGGCCCAGGGTCAGGGTGCCGGTCTTGTCGAAGGCGACCAGCTCCAGCCTGGCGGCCAGCTCCAGCGCCTCGGCGTCCTTGACCAGGATGCCGTGCCGCGCCGCCACGCCGGTGCCGGCCATGATGGCCGTGGGCGTGGCCAGTCCCAGGGCGCAAGGGCAGGCGATCACCAGCACGGCCACGGCCTTGAGCAGGGCGTCCTGCCAGTCACCGCTGGCGAGGCCCCAGCCGACCAGGGTCACCAGGGCGACGAACACGACCACCGGCACGAAGACGCTGCTGACCTTGTCCACCAGGCGCTGGATCGGCGCCTTCTTGGCCTGCGCCGATTCGACCAGTCGCACGATGCGCGACAGCGTCGATTCAGCGCCCAGCGCCATGGTCCGCAAGCGCAGCTGGCCCTCGCCATTGACTGCTCCGCCCACGACCTTGCTGCCGGCATGCTTGGCCACCGGCAGGCTTTCGCCGGTGATCAGCGATTCATCGACCTGGCTGTCGCCCTCCAGCACCTCGCCGTCCACCGGGATGCGTTCGCCGGGCCGCACCAGCACCTCGTCGCCCAGGCGAAGGGCCGAGATCGGCAGGGTCTGTTCGGCCCCCTCGCGCAGCACGCGAGCGGTTTCTGGGCGCAACTGCTTGAGGGCGCGAATCGCCTCGGTGGTCTGGCGCTTGGCCCGGGCTTCCAGCCACTTGCCCAGCAGCACCAGGGTGATGACGACGGCGGCCGATTCGAAGTACAGGCCATGCACCTCGCCGCGCGCCAGCAGGTAGAGGCTGAGCCCGAAAGCGGCGCTGGTTCCCAGGGCGACCAGCAGGTCCATATTGCCGCTGCCGGCGCGCAGTGCCGACCAGCCGTGGCGGTAGAAGCGCGCGCCCAGCCAGAACTGCACTGGCGTGGCCAGCAGCAGCTGCAACCAGCCCGGCAGCATCCAGTGCTTGTCGACCAGCAGGCCGAGCATGGGCAGGACCAGCGGCGCCGACAGCAGGGTGGCGAGCAGCACCGGCCAGCCGCTGGACGACCAGTCCCTCTGCCGCTGCGGCTCCTCGGCCAGACGGGCCTGGTAGCCGGCCTTGCTGATCGCCGCCAACAGCTGGGCGATCTGCAGACCGGACCGGCCCTGGACCGTGGCGGTCTCGGTGGCCAGATTGACCTCGGCCTCGGCCACGCCGGGCACCTTGAGCAAGGCCTTTTCGACCCGACCTACGCAGGACGCGCAAGACATGCCCTCGACGGCGAGGGTCCATTGCTGGGGACGGCTGCTGCTCATGGCGCGTGAGGATAAGCTGCGGCTGATAGACCTGGTTTGAGGAGTGACAAATGGGGAGCGATGTCCAGAATTTCCACCTGCCCGACATGAGCTGCGGCCATTGCGTGGCGGCCATCACCGAGGCGATCCATGAGCTGGACGCGGCCGCACGGCTGAACTTCGACCGCGAGGGTCGGCACCTGCAGGTCGAGGGCAGCAGCAAATCGCGCACCGAGCTGGCCGCGGCGCTCACGGAGGCCGGCTACCCGCCTTCCCACGCCTGAGGGAAAAGCGGCTGGACGCCGCCTGGTCCGCTCGCCACAATGGCCCGACCCTCCCCGGGACCGGGCCCTCGGCAAGCAGTCAGCAGTCAGGCAGCAATGACAACAACAGCCGTCGAATCCGCGGACGCCGTCGGCGCGGTCAACCCGCACTACCTCGAGCACCTGGTTGCCAGCGCGGCGGCCCATCAGGTCGAGGTGACCGAAGACATCATCAGCGGTAGCGGCGTCAAGCTTTTGGCCAAGGGGACGCAGGTCGACGGCTGCATCCACGAACGCCTGCTGGCCCACAAGCTGAGCCGGCCGCTCGAAGACTGCCTGGGCATGGCCGATGGCGTGTCTTCCGAGCAGATTGCTGCTGCGGCCGAGCAGCTGATGGACAAGCATCCTCTGCTTCGTGCGCTGGCGTCTCACGAACGTGCGCTGCCGGTCGAGCAATCGCTCGCCAAGCTCAAGCTCAGCGGACCTGTGCGCTCGCTGCTGACCGTCTATGCCGACCAGCCCGGCGGGCGCCTGAGCCATGCGGTCGGCGTGGCACTGATCGCCAAGGCCCTGGGCCGGCGCCTCCTGCCCGGCGATGTGGACGCCCACCGCGTGCTGGGCCTGGCAGGCCTGCTGCACGACGTTGGCGAGCTCTACCTGGCGCCCGCGGTCCTGAGCCGCGAGGGGCCGCTCACCGCCGAAAAGTGGCGGCACATCGTCAGCCATCCGGTCATTGGCCAGCGGGTGCTGGCCGGCATGGAAGGCGCCGGGCCCCAGCTCGCCGAGCTGGTGCTGTGCCACCACGAACGGCTGGACGGCTTCGGCTATCCGCGCGGCCTGGCCGGTCGCGACTTCAGCTTGTCGGCCCAGATCCTGGCCTCGGCCGAATGGCTGATGGGACTGGTCGATGCCGGCAGCCTGCCTATCACGCAGAGCAGCGTCGCCAGCAAGCTGATTCCCGGTGAGTTCAGCGAGCAGATCTTCGGCGCGCTGCGCCAGGCGGCGCGGGACTGCGAGGGCCCCGACCACGTGCTGGACCAGGACCGCGGCCTGGCCGATGCCTTGCCGCGCGCGCTGCGGGTGGCCGAGCTGCTGGCCCGTTTCCGCTCATCGAGGGCGCAGCTGCGGGCCAGGGCCATTGGCGCCAGCCCCGACCTGCGCAGCCTGCTGGACCTGTGCCTGCAGCGCATGCTGCAGCTGCAGTCGGCCTTCAGCAGCGCCGGGCTGGATGCCGACCATCCCGAGGCCCTGGTCCAGGAGCTCGTGGCCGAAGAAGGCGAGGTCCACCTGGAAGTGCTCGCCCTGTTGCGTGAATTCCACTGGCGCATGAAGGAACTGGAGCGGGAGCTGCAACTGCGCTCGGCCGCACTGAGCGAGAGCGACCGCCTGATGGTGGCGGACCTGATTGCCGCGGTGAAGGACGGCGCCCTGGCTTGATTTCCAACAAGCCTGGTGTCAGGCTTGTCGGCAAACAATGACGGCCGCTCAGGGTCAAGGAGTAGCAGCCCATGTCCGCGTCAGGCTCGACCGGTGTCGAATCGGTCAATCCGCATTTCTTCAATCACGTCGTCGCGACCGCCGCGACCCGCCAGGTCCAGACCAGCGAAGACATTTACAGCGCCCAGGGCATCAAGCTGCTGGCCAAGGGTGCGGCCATCGACGAAAGCACCCGCGACCGGCTGCTGGCCCACAAGTTGTCGAAGCCGCTGGAAGACTGCGTGCAGGTCATAGACGGCGTGGTGCCCGAGCTGTTCGGCCCGCTGGCCGAGAAGCTGCAGGACGAGCATCCACTGCTCAAGACCCTGTGCTCGCACCAGCGCGCCCAGCCGGTGTCGGCCACGCTGTCCACACTTCGCTTGAGCATGCAGGTGCAGTCGCTGCTGACGGTCTATGCCGGCTACCAGGGCGACCGGCTCTCCCACAGCGTCGGCGTTGCCATGTTGACCTTGGCCCTGGCTCGTCGCCTGCTGCCGGATCAGATCGACCGGCATCGCCAGTTGGCCCTGGCCGGCCTCTTGCATGACGTGGGCGAGCTCTACATCGACCCCAGCTACCTGGAACGTGGCCGCGACCTGGAGCCCGAGCAATGGCGGCACATCGTCAGCCATCCGGTGATCGGGCATCGCGTGCTGCTGGCCTTGCCGGGTGCCGGGGCCGCCGTGGCCGAGGCGGTGCTGAACCACCATGAGCGGCTGGACGGCTTCGGCTATCCGCGGGGACTGGTCGAGGACCAGGTGCCGCTCGATGGACAGATCCTGGCCGTGTCCGAGTGGCTGATGGCCCTGATCGAATCGGGCGGCGGCGCGCTCGCCCGTGCCAGCGTGGCCAGCAAGCTGATTCCGGGCGAGTTCAGTCCCAGCCTGCTGGAGGCGATCAACGCCGCGGCACGCAACAGCGGCGAGATGGATGCCTGGTTGCAATCGCTGCAGCCGCTGGCCTCGATGCAGCCGCAGTTCCAGCGCGTGACCGCGACGCTGGAGCGGTTCGAGACCCTGCGGGCCTGGCTGGACCGCCAGATCGCCGACAGCGGCCCGGCCCTGCGCGAGGTGCTGCAGCAGGGCCTGAGGCGCATGCTGCGCATTCAGGCCTCGTTCTATTCCAGCGGCCTCAATTCGCTGCGTCCCGACGACCTGCAACGCGAACAGGAGCTGGGCGACGATCCGGAGCTCAAGCAGGAGCTGGCGGCGCTGATCGGGGAATTCGGCTGGCGGCTGCGAGAGCTTGAGCGCGAGGCCCTGTTGCGCGCCGGCCTGCTGACCGATTCCGAGTTGCAGGTGGTCAAGGCCTGGGTGCAGCGACTGCGTGGCGAGACCAGAGAGGGCGACCTGGCCCAGGCGGCCTGAGCGCGGTACGGCTCAGTGCAGCTTGCGCTTGTCGGGCTCGAAGGACTTGGGCCGGTAGACGTTGCCTTCCCATTCGCCCTCGGGCAGCGGATTGCTGGCCTTGACGCGGCGTATCAGCGATTCGGTCTCGGCTCGCGCCCGGCGGGCATCCCGGCGGCGACCGCTGAAATCCAGCAGCTGGTGAATGCGTACGCGCAGGCCACGCAGCCAGTCATCGACCCGGGCACGCTGCGCCGGGCCCAGCATCATGTGCAGGGCGATCAGCAGGCAGATGATCAGGCCGAGGGCGGCCAAGGGCTTGGGCAACATGGGGATTGACGGCGCTGATCGCGAGTGTCGCGCATCTGCGCGTATGACGCACGGATGAAAAGCGGGGGCTTTCTACAATGCGCCCTGCCCTGAACCGGGGCAGTCGGAAGGAGATTCCCCCTTGAAGCTACGAACTCTGGCGGCCAACAGCTGCCTGGCCCTTGCCTTGTCGGCTGCTTTTGCCGGTGCGACCCTGACCCAGGCGGCCCCGGTGGCCGCACCCTCGCTGACGCTGGAACAGCTGTTCCGCGCCGAGCCTTACCGCGGCGAAGCCGCCCGCGACGCCAAGTTCAGCCGCAGCGGCCGCTACCTGGCCTATGCCTGGGCGCCGTTCCGCGAGCCAGGTGCCGACCTGCATGTGCACGACACCAAGACGGGCAAGACCTGGCGTCTGACTTCGCCGACCCTGATGGCGGCCTACGACGCGCCCGAGGACCTGGAGCGCTTCCAGAAGAAGCTCAAGCAGCGCAATGACGAAACCGCCGAACGCCAGGTCAAGGAAGAGGCCTATGCCGCCTACCTGCGCGGCGAGAAGGTCGACCTCGAGCAATGGGAAAAGGCGGCCATCGAGGAGCTGAAGAAGGAATTCGCCGACAAGAAGGCCAAGGACGACGCCCAGAAGGCGGCCGACAAGGCCGAGGCCGATGCCGAGAAGCGCGCCATGGCGGCGCTGGCGGCCAAGCGCGCCGGCAAGCCGGCTCCGGCCGAGGCCGCCGCTTCGGCACCGACCGCTGCTGGAGCGGCCTCGGCCGCCAAGGCCACGGAGAAGGAAGCCTGGGAATGGCGCGACGAGCTGAAGAAGAAGCTGGCCAAGAACAAGCTCAAGCCCAGTGACCTCTACCCCGGCGTCAGCCAGATCGTCTGGGCCAACGAGAAGGACGAGCTGATCTTCCAGTACCGCGGCGCCTTGTTCCGCTGGCAGGCCGGTTCGGAAAAGATCCAGCCGCTGCTGGCCACGCAGCGCAATCTGCGCATGGTGGCCTACAGCCCCGATGACCAGGGCTTCGTCTACATGGACGAAGGCCGTGTGCTGCGCTCGCGCTTCGCCGCCGGCGGCGTGCAGGTGCTGAACCGCGAGCTGATCCATCCGGACGATGCCGACAAGAAGTACAAGATCTCGTCCACCGTGATCAGCGAAGACGGCCGCTGGATGGCGCTGACCGCCCAGGCCCCGCTGGGCGAGGAAGGCAAGCCGGCACCCAAGCCCGGCCGCCAGGTCGAGATCATGAATTACAGCGAGCGCTTCGCCACGGCCAAGAAGGTCGACCGCGAGGTCTCCGACGACAAGCGCATGGTCCAGCCCACCGCGATCTACATCCGCGCCGTGCCGCAGGGCGAGGCCACGCCGACCAAGCAGCCGACGCCGGTGTTCACGCATGCCGGCGGCGACGTCTGGTTCGAGCTGAGCCCGGTGGTCTGGAGCAAGGACGGCAAGCGCTACACCTTCGCCACCTGGGAGCGCGAGAAGGAACTGCTCAAGGTCTATCTGGGCCAGGCCGACGAGAAGGCCAGGCCCGAGGTCGTGATCGAGCGCCGCGGCGACGTGGGCCATGAGGTGGTCAGCTCGCTGAACCCGCGCTTCACGCCGGACGGCCAGACCCTGGTCGTCGTGATGGACGAGGCCGGCTGGCGCCAGCCCTATGGCTACGACGTCGCCAGCAAGCAGCTGAAGCCCCTGCTCAAGGGCGAGTTCGAGGCCCATCAGGTGCTGGGCTTCTCGCCCGACAGCAAGAGCATGCTGGTGCTGGCCAACAAGGACGACCTGGCGGCCATGAACGTGTTCAAGGTCAACCTCGCGGACGGCAGCATGCAGGCCCTGGGCAGCGCACCGGACTACCACCGCAGCGCCGTGGCTTCCTATGACGGCAGCCAGGTTGCCGCCATGGCCGGCCACTGGGCCCAGCGTCCTGAGCTCAAGCTGCTCAAGGCCGGCGCGCCCGCCAAGCAATTGACCGACAGCCATGACCCCAGCTGGTCCAAGGTGGACGTGATGCGTCCCGAGCGATTCAGCTTCAAGAACCGCCATGGCGACACCCTGCATGCCTACTGGTTCAAGCCGGCCGGCTGGCAGGCCAGCGACAAGCGCCCGGCCGTGGTCTACGTCTACGGCGGCCCGCTGGGCGACCGCCACACGGTGGAGACCGACAGCTTCCAGCCCACCGGCTACATGTTCGGCATGTACATGGCTGCCAAGCACGGCTATGTGACCGTGGCCGTGGACACGCGCGGCCACTCGAACTACGGCCGCCGCTTCTCGGGCGCCAACTTCGAGCAGGTCGGCCTGCCGCAGGCCGAGGACCTGGAAGACCTGCACAAGCACATCAGCGCCAACTTGGGCGTCGATGGGTCACGCGTGGGCCTGAACGGCTGGAGCTTCGGTGGCTTCCAGACCCAGTACCTGATGTACAGCAAGCCCGACCTGTACGCCGCCGGCATCGCCGGCGCCGGCCCGACCGAATGGGAGAACTACAACAGCTGGTACAGCGGCCGCACGATCGGCAAGGTCGATCGCACCAAGCCCAATCTGCGCAAGTACTCGTTGCTGCCGATGGCCAAGAACCTCAAGCATCCGCTGATGCTGGTCCATGGCATGCAGGATCCGAACGTGCTGTACCAGGACACGGTCAACGTCTACCGCGAGCTGCTGCTGACCGGCAAGGACGCCCTGGTCGACCTGTACCTCGACCCGGACGGCGAGCACGGCATGGGCGGCGCGGTCAAGGCCGTGGGCTGGCACCGCAAGTACGAGCGCTTCTGGCTCGAGCATCTCGGCAAGGCGCAGTGAAGGCCATGAACGCCAGGCCGGTCAGAAGTCTCTGCCTGCTGGGCGGCGAGTCCAGCGGCAAGACCACGCTGGCCGTCGCCCTGGCCGAGCAGCTGGGCACGGTCTGGGTGCCGGAATACGGCCGCGCCCGCTGGGAGGAGATCGGCGGCGTGCTGTCGGTCGCGGAGCTGATACGCGTGGGCCAGGTTCAGGTCGAGCATGAGGAGCAGTACGCGGCCCGGGCCACCGGCTGGCTGATCTGCGACACCTCGGCCCTGACCACCCTCGTGTACTGCGAGCTCGACCATGGCTGTGCGCCGGCCGAGCTGGTGCAGTTGGCGCGCCGGCCGTACGACCTGATCGTGCTGTGCGAGCCGGACTTCGATTTCGTCCAGGACGGCTGCCGGCGCGATGCCGGCTTCACCTCGGCCCAGCATCTGCGGGCCGTGGAGCTGCTGCAGGACTACGGCCTGCCTTTCGTGCGTGTGAGCGGCTCGGTGGCGCAGCGCTTGCGCCAGCTGCAGCCTTATCTGGCCGAGGCCGTCGCGGCCTGATCGTCCCGCGCGGCCTTCCACATCCGCAGGATCGTCCAGCTGTTGGTGGCCAGCAGGGTCAGCTCCAGCAGGCTGCCGCCTATGGAGCCGACCAGCAGGTTGTTGGCCACCCACAGGCCGGTGCCGACCAGCATCAGCAGCCGCATCCGCAGCCCCTTCAGCAGGAAAAGGGCGCTGGTGCCGATGATGGAGGCGCAGATAGGCAGCAGCGAGAGCGGGCCCTGGTAGAGCCAGGCGCCGAGCCCGGCCGACAGCGCGATGAAGAACAGCGCGATCCAGGGCGAGCGGCTTTTGATCGAGGCCAGTGAACGGCCCAGCGAGACCAGGGTGCTGGCCACGGCCGTGGGCTCACCCAGCAGCAGGAAGTGCAGGGCATAGGCCGCGCATTCGCCGGCCATGAAGAGCTTGAAGCGCAGGTCGTCCTTCTGCGCGAAGCAGGCCAGGCCCAGGACGAAGGCCAGGTAGCCCAGCAACTGGGCCGGGCTCAGCCACTCCCCCATGGTTCAGGAGGGGGCGCGGCGCCGGGCGAACAGCTCGGGCACGGCCTCGGCGGCCGAGCGGCTCAGTGCGTCGCGGATCGCCGGGTCGGCCAGTTCCTCGCGCTCCTGCTCGCTGAGCTGTGCCTCGTCGCCACCCAGCTGGGCGATGGGCTCCAGCAGCAGGCCGGCCTCGACATCGTCGAACAGCGGCGACCAGGCATTGGCCGCCAGGTCCACGGCGGTGAGAAAGCCTATGCACCATTCCTCGGCATCGGCCAGCTCGGTCTCGCCCTGGTCGGCCACGCTGAAGATCGGTTCCCAGCGGTCCGGCTTGTCGGCCAGTTGGCAGGCGATGGCATGCAGGTGGCGCAGCACCAGCAGGATGGTGCGCTTCTTCTGCTTGCCGCTGGCGAAGGGCTTGACGCCGTCCTCGCCGTCGCCACCCCAGATCACGGGAAGCCAGGCGCTGCCGGGCAGGTCTTCGATGGCCTGGGGGCTCAGCAGCAGGGCGCAGAGATAGCCGTCCAGCGCCTCGATGTTCATCGCGGCTTCGCTGGGCAAGCGGGTCAGCAGGTCGTCCAGGGTGTCCAGCTCGGCATCGCTGAGCGGCAGGCGGTCGGACTGCTGGGGGCGGTATTGTGGATATTCCATGGGGTTCTCAGCCGTGGCGGCCGTGGCGGCTCTTGGGCTTCTTGGCGTCGAACTCGGCCAGCTGGGCCTTCAGCAGATGCATCAGCACCCGGGCATTGGCCTCGGTCATGACCAGCAGCGTGCTGGGCTCTATGCCCTCGACCGGCTCCTTGGGCGAGACCAGGGCATCGACCTTGAACAGGACCTGGCCATTGAGCGAGTTCGAAGCGGCCTTGAGCTTCTGGATTTCGACGGTGTGGATCTTCATGATGGGCCGTATTAGAACTGGTAGCCGATCTGGGCCCGCAGTTGGGCCCGTGGCGAGGCCTGGTTGAGGCCCAGCAGCAGGCCCGCATCCCAGCGCAGGCTGCCGCCGGCATAGGGCTTGTGGCCAAAGATCGCCGGCCCCACCAGATGCTCCTGCAGGCCGAAGCGGTGCGGGTTGGACAGCGGCCCGGGCTCGCCCAGCGCCTGCACACCCCATTCCCAACCCGGGGCCAGCAGGGTCTTGATCTGGGCCTGGTACTGCAGCTCGGCCGGGATGTAGCGGCCCGGTCGCAGCCACTTGTAGATGAAGACGTTCAGGTTGAGGTCGAAGCCGTCGCCGGCGTACTGGAACATCGGGCCGACGGTCCAGGTCCAGCCCGAGTTGATGAAGTCGGGCTTCCAGACGCTGGTGTAGAGCGCCCAGTCGCTGCGGGCACTGCTGCCGAGTGCGAACTGGTTGGTCAGGTACCAGCCGTTGTAGGACAGGGCCCGGCCGTTGTCGCGGTTCCAACTGACCCAGGCCTCGGTATACCAATACGAGGTCGGTGCGATGCCCACGGCCAGCGACTGGCCGGTGGCGCTGACGTTGCGCTTGTCGGCCGCGCCCCAGCCCAGCCTCACCAGCGGCTTGCTGCTGCCGAAGTAGGGCGTGACCACGTAGTCGTAGGCATCTGCTGCGGCCGAGCCCGCAGCGGCGGCCAGCAGCAGGGCGAGCAGCAGCCTCCTCATCGCTGAATCTCCTGCTTGGCCGCCTCCCTGGCGGCCTGCAGAGCCAGGAAGCGCTGCAGGTCCTGGATGCGGATCTCGCCGCGGCGCTCGCTGTCGATCTGCTCGAAATTCCGGACCGCGAAGCCGAAACCGGCGCGGCGCGCCTCGTCCACGGTCAGGGCCTGACGGCCTAGGCTGTCGGCGGCCTGGAACTGCTTCAGCAGCTTGGCCTGCGCCTGGGCCTGCAAGGCCGCGCCTTGCTTGGCTGGGGCGAGGGAGGCGGAGCGAGCTGCGGGAGGCAGCCAGGGGTCGGACAGCGGTGCTGGCGCCAGCGATTGCGCGCTGGCGGCCAGCGGGCCGAGCAGCAAGGTGGGGCAGGTCTTCATCGCAGTCTCCCTCCTGTTCAAAGGCTGCTGAGCAGCACCTGCAGGTCGCCCGCCATCTGCGGCCGCACTGCATCGTCCAGATAGGTCATGTGGCCACCCACGTAGCGCTTCAGCTGCAAGCCGGGCGGTCGCTGTGGCAGCCGCGCCAAGTCCAGCTCGGTCAGCCAGAACGGCGTGGCCACATCATGGTAGCCGCCAATCACCAGGATCTTCAGCGCCGGCTCCAGCATCAGGGCGAGGCTCAGATCGGGCAAGGAATCGGGCAGCTCCTGGCCGTCATGCCGCCAGTCCCAGAGGTTGATGACGGTGCTGTTGAAGCTGGTGTAACCCACGGCCGCCTGGTATTTGAGGCGCTGGCGCAGCTGGTCGGCCAGCGCTGTCGGGAAGGCGGTGTTGAGGACGGTGCTCGACGGGTCGCCCTCGCTGGCCAGGGCCGAGCCGACGGCGGCGCTCACGCGCGTGTCGTAGCGGCCCAGCAAGGTCTGCGGGCTGAGGATCTGGCGGTAGCGCTCGGGCCGCATCAGCGGCGTGGCCTGCCATTCGGCTGCGGCCAGGCCGGTGTAGTCCGCCAGCTGCTGGTTGACGGCGCTGCTCAGCGGCAAGGCGTTCCGGAGGTACTGGTCGATGGCCGGCTCGGCGGTGCCGGCCATGTAGTCGATGACGCCTTGCGCGAACGGAGCCAGCGAGGTGGGCACCGGCCGAGAGCGCTGGTACCAGGCGGCCGTGGCTGCATAGCTGGGAACGTAGTGGCCGCAACTGAGCCGGCCCGGCGTGAGCACGCCGCAGTTGCTGTTGTAGTTGAGGATGGCCGAATGCAGCACCACGGCCTTGAGCCTGGCGCCGGCGCTCAGCAGGGCGCTGGCCAGGATGGGCGTGCGCAGGCCGCCATAGGACTCGCCGAACAGCACCAGCGGCGCCGCCTCCCGCTGGTTCTTGCGTACGTAGCGCAGCACGAAGTCGCGAAAGATCGAGGCATCGGCATCGACGCCCCAGAAGCTGCGGTTGTTGTTCGGGGCCACTGCCTGTGAGTAGCCCGTACCGATGGCATCGACGAAGACCAGGTCGGCCACGGCCAGCAGGGTCTGGGCGTTGTCGACCACCTGGTAGGGCAGCGGGATGTTGGTCGTCGGGTTGTTGGTGACGACGCGCTGCGGCCCGTAGGAGCCCATGTGCAGCCACATCGAAGCCGAGCCCGGGCCGCCGTTGTAGAAGATGACCAGGGGCCGGTTGGCGGGCGCGTTGTCCAGCGTGTAGGCCACGTAGAACATGCTGGCCCGCACGTTCGGCTCGCCCGCGTTCAGGTGGCCGACCGTGGCCGTGTAGACCAGGTTGCCGGTGCTCAGGCTCAGCTGATGGTGGGTGATGGCAGCGGATTCGGTGGCCGTGGGTAGGGAGTCCGTGGCGCCCATGGCATAGGCCACGGGATCGACCAGCACCGCGGGGTCGACCGGTGCGGTCGGCGCCGGCGTGCTCGTGCCGCCCGAACCGCCACCACCACCTCCGCAGGCATGCAGCAGCAGGATCAGGGCAGTCGCGGCCAGTCCGCGGAGCCTTCGAATGCTGGTCGGTGTTCTCATCCGCAGCGCGCTCGTTGAGGCGGGGATGAACCGACTGTAGCCGTACTTCTAGGCCTTCTGCGCTGCCGGACGGAGGCGGCTGACCAGGTTCACGCCCGCCAGCACCAGGCCGCCGGCGACCACGCCGATCAGGCCGTCGCCCAGCAGGCCGCCCAGCCAGCCCAAGGGGCCCATGCTCGCCTGCAGCGACTCCACCGCATGGTGCAGCCAGGGCACGCCGTGACTCAGGATGCCGCCGCCGACCAGGAACATGGCTGCAGTGCCGGCCACCGACAGGAACTTCATCAGCCAGGGCGCCGCCACCAGCAGGCCACGGCCCAGGCGCTGCTTCCAGGCAGCCGACTTGCGGCTGAGCCACAGGCCGGCGTCGTCGATCTTCACGATGCCGGCCACCAGGCCGTAGACGCCTATGGTCATCACGATGGCGATGCCGCTCAGCACCAGCACCTGCGTGGTGAAGGAGGCCGTCGCCACCGTGCCCAGCGTGATCGCGATGATCTCGGCCGAGAGGATGAAGTCGGTGCGGACCGCGCCTTTGATCTTGTCTTTCTCGAAGGCCACCAGGTCGACCTTGGGATCGCTCAAGGCCTCGGTCAGCTTCTGGTGCTCGGCCTCGTCGTCCGCCGGGCTGTGCAGGAACTTGTGGGCCAGCTTCTCGAAGCCCTCGAAGCACAGATAGGCGCCGCCGATCATCAGCAGCGGCGTCACGGCCCAGGGCGCCCAGGCGCTGATGCCCAGCGCGGCCGGCACCAGGATGGCCTTGTTGATCATCGAGCCCTTGCCCACGGCCCAGACCACGGGCAGCTCGCGCTCGGCGGCCACGCCGGTGACCTGCTGGGCATTGAGCGCCAGGTCGTCGCCCAGCACGCCGGTGGTCTTCTGGGCGGCGACCTTGGAGAGCAGGGCCACGTCGTCTAGCGTGGTGGCGATGTCGTCTAGCAGGGCTAGCAGGCTGGAAGGCATTTCTGGGTCCGATGGCAGGCTTGGAGGCGCGTTTGTACCCGATTCCTTCCCGCGTTCCGCCGGGGGTCAATCCTTGCCTTTTGCCGGGCACTCGCCTAATTTGGCTCATGGCCAGGCCCTTGCGGATCGAATTTGCCGGTGCGGTTTACCACGTCAGCTCGCGCAGCGAGGCCGGCCAGCCGGTGTTTGCCGACGACGCCGACCGGGCTTCGCTGCTGGCCGTGCTGGGCCAGGCCATGCAGCGCTTCGACGCCCAGGTGCTGTCCTACTGCCTGCTGCCCGACCACTACCACCTGCTGCTGTTCACGCGCCAGGCCAATCTGTCGCGGCTGATGCGCCATGTGAACGGGGTCTACACCCAGGGCTACAACCGGCGCCACGGCACGGCCGGCCATCTGTTCCAGGGCCGCTTCAAGGCGGTGCTGGTGGACCGCGAGGCCCTGCTGCTGGACGCCTGCCGCTATGTGGAGCTGAATCCGCAGCGCCTGGGCCTGGTGCGCCAGGCCTCGGACTGGGCCTGGTCCAGCTGCCGGGCGCACATGGGCCTGGTCGAGCCACCGGCCTGGCTGGACGTGGACGGCCTGCACAGCCACCTGATCGAGCGGCCGGCGCTGTCCGGCGCCGACCACCGGCGCGCCGCCGAGCGCTATGCCAGGCTGCTCTCCAGCGAGCCCGATCTGCAGCTCTGGCCCGGCCATCTGCGCCAGCAGATCTTCCTCGGCGACGCCAAGTTCGCCGAGCGCATGCAGGCCATGGCCCGCCAGCGCCGCCGCGGCGCCGAGCTGCCGCGTGGCCGCCAGCGCAGCTATGCGCAATGGCTGGGCGAAACCGGCTCGCGGGAGCAGGCCCTGTACCGCGCTCACACCGAGGGCGGCATCTCGATGACGGCCCTGGCCGGCGAGCTGGGCCTGTCGGTGTCGAGGGTCAGCCGGCTGATCAAGGGCGTCGAGCGCGCTCTTTCATGAGGCGGCTGCTAGGCCTCGTTCTCCTGCTCCTGCTGCTGGGTCCCGCCCGGGCAGGCCTGCCCTACACGGGGCCGCTGTTCGACGCCCACATGCATTTCAACGTCGAGGCGGCCGAGGGCCCGCATCCGGTGGCCGACGTGGTGGCCCGCATGCAGCGCGCGGGCGTGCGCGCCGTGCTGTCCAACAGCCGGCCCAATGCCGGCACCCATCAGCTGGCCGCCAGCGCTGAAGCGCGGGCGGCGGGTATCACCGTCGTGCCCTTCGTGCGCCTGTACCGCAACCGGGCCGACTACACCGGCTGGTTCGCCGACGCCAGCATCCACCAGATGGTGCTGGAAGAGCTGACGCGCGGCACGGCGGCCGGGCCCTTCCGCGGCATCGGCGAATTCCATCTGTACGACAGCGCCAATGCCGATGGGCCGGTGGCCCGTTCGCTGATGAAGCTCAGCGCCGAGCGCGGGCTCTGGGTGCTGGCCCATGTGGACGACCCGGCCATCGACAAGCTGATGGCCCATGCGCCGCAGGCTCGGCTGATCTGGGCCCACACCGGCATTGGCGGCACGCCGGTGGCGCGGGTGAGGGAACTGCTCAAGCGCTATCCGGCGCTGATGGGCGAGCTGTCCTACCGGCCGGGCCTGACGGTCGCGGCCGGTCAGCTCAGTACCGAATGGCGCGAGCTGCTGATCGAGTACAGCGACCGCTTCCTGATCGGCTCCGATACCTGGTCGCTTGACCGCTGGCCGCAGTACGAGTCGCTGATGCAGGACTACCGGCGCTGGCTGGGCCATCTGCCGCCCGAGGCGGCCCGGCGCATCGCCTGGGGCAATGGCGCCCGGCTGTTCGGCCTGGACCAGCGGCCCTGATTGATGTCCCCAGCGCCTGTGGACAAGATCGTGGGAAACGTGGCGACAGCGCTGCCAAGTGCTTGAGCCGTCAAGCAAAAGCCTGCTCTGCCGAAAAATGAGGCAGTCGGGCGATTCATCGGACCGGCTGTCGAATCGTCGGTCTGCGACGGGCCGGCCGAGGCTCGCTTCCTAGCATCCATCCCATCCCCAACCGAGGAGATGGCGATGAGGAAGACGACGACGATGCTGGCCGCCCTGCTGGCGCTGGTGAATGCAGCTGCCGTGGCACAGAGCCTGGAAGTCAAGCCCGGCCGCGAGGTGCTGGAGGGCGAGCCGGTCAGCCTCGAGCTGAGCCAGTTCAAGCCCGGCAGCGAGGTGCGGCTCAAGGCCTTGCGTGTGGTCCGTAACGCCTACATGGGTGCTCAGGTGTTCCGTGCCGAAGCTGTGTTTCTGGTTGATGCAGTGGGCCGCATCGATCCCACGATCCAGGCGCCGCGCAGCGGCAGTTACACCGGCGCCGACAGCCGCGGCCTGTTCTGGTCCATGAAGCCGGCCAAGGTGGAGGAGGCGCTGGCCAAGCAACTGCGTGACGCACCGAACGGCGAGGTCCTGATCCAGGCTTCGTCGGTGGCCGCCGACGGTGCCGAAACCCTGCTGGCCGAGCAGCGCCTGCTGCTGCGTCCGGTGGCCGAAGGCCTTCAGCGTCGCGCGGTCGAGGGCATGCCAGGCGCCCAGCTGGTGCTGCCGGCGCCGAGCCAGGGCGGCAGCAAGCTGCCCGTGGTCATCGTGCTGGGCGGCTCGGAAGGTGGCACCGGCTACGCGGCCAGCATTGCCGCCGAGCTGGCCTCGCGTGGTTTCGCGACGCTGGCCTTGCCCTATTACTCGCCAGGCCGCTGGGGCGCGGCGGGACCGCTGCCGCCCGAGCTGCCCGAGCTGCCGCGCAATTTCGCCATGATCGAGCTGGCACGGCTGGAGCAGGCGCGCGACTGGCTGGCGACGCAGGCCGAGGTCGATGCCCGTCGGATCGCCGTCTACGGCGTTTCCAAGGGCGCGGAGTTCGCGCTGTCGGCTGCGGCCCGCATGCCCTGGCTGAAGGGCGTGGTGGCCGTGGTGCCCAGCGACGTGGTCTGGGAGGGCTGGGATTCCGGCCGCAGCGCGGCGCTGAACCAGCCTTCGTTCGCCTGGAAGGGCCAGGCTCTGCCCTTCGTGCCCTACCAGGACTTCCAGCAGGAGTTCTCAGGCTTCATGACCGGGTCGCCCGTCATCGTGCGGCGGCCGCAGGACAAGGGCCGGGCCGCTCATCCGCAGCGAGCGGCCGAGGCCCGCATCCCGGTCGAGCTCTACCCCGGCCCGATGCTGCTGGTGGCCGGCACCGACGACGAGATGTGGGACTCGGGCGGCATGGCCCGCGCCATCGCCGCCAAGCGCGCCGAGCGTGGCCTGGTCACCGAGGCCCTGGTCTACGAAGGGGCCGGCCATGCCATTCAGGGCAGCGGCTACCAGCCGACCACGATGCACAACGCCGGGCCCATGAAGATGGGCGGCACGCCCGAGGCCGACGCGCGGGCCCAGGGCGATGCCTGGCCGCGCATGCTGGCGTTCCTGAAGCGGACCCTGGCGCTCTGAATCAGGCCTTCTCGGCGAGGACCTTGAGGTTGTTCAGGCCGCCCTCGAAGTCCTTGCCGATCATGCCGTCCATGAACAGCGCGAACCAGCGCATCAGCGGGTTGCCGCCCATGTCGCCGTCCATGGTCCAGGTGACCTGGGTCATCTCGCCCTGGACCTCCAGGCGCATCTCGCCGGTCGAGGTCGATTCGAAGTCGGGGAAGTAGAGCGAGTAAACGACGCGCTTGGGCGGCTCGGCGGCGGTGAAGCTCATCTTGCCGTCGCCCTCGGTCTTGCTCTTCCAGGACCAGACGGCGCCGGCGCCCGACTCGGGGCCGCTGTACTCGATCGTCATATTGGGGTCGCGCTGGTTCCAGATGCTCCACTGCTTCCATTGCCGCGGATTGGCCACCAGGGCATAGACCTTGTCCGGCGCGGCCTTGATGGCCACCGTGCGCTGCACCTTGTACTTGGGCGACATCAGCATGCCGCCGACCAAGAGCACGGCTAACAGGGCCAGCAGGATCAGGCCCAGGGTCTTGAGGATCTTCATGGCGGGTCCTTGCTTGTCTTGAGGTGGCCGCAGCTTCGCGCCGGGCCTGGCGGCTAGCAATGCGAACAGACCCTAGACTTGCGCCCATGCTGACCCCCGACCAACAAGCGCAGTTCCGCGAGCAGGGCTATCTGGTCCTGCCCGGCTTCAAGTCCCCCGAGCAGATCGCCGCCGTGCGCGAACGCGCCGGCCAGATCGTGGCCGGCTTCGACCCCAGCGAGAACCGGCCGGTCTTCACGACCCAGGAACAGGACCGCAAGGTCGACGACTACTTCCTCGAATCGGCCACCGAGGTGCGCTGCTTCTTCGAGGAGGAAGCCCATGACGAGCAGGGTCGGCTGCGCGTGCCCAAGGAACTGGCGATCAACAAGATCGGCCACGCGCTGCACGACCTGGACCCGGTGTTCGAGCGCTTCTCCCACGGTCCGGAGCTGGCGGCCGTTGCGCGCGACCTGGGCCTCACCCGGTCCCAGGTCTGGCAGTCCATGTACATCTTCAAGCAGCCCGGCATAGGTGGCGAGGTGCGCTGGCACCAGGACGCCTCGTTCTTCGACAGCGAGCCCATCACTGTGACCACCTTCTGGTTCGCGCTGGAAGACGCCACGCGCGAGAACGGCTGCCTGTGGGTGGAGCCGGGCGGCCACCGCGGTCCCTTGCGCGAGCGCTTCGTCCGCGAGGGCCGCCAGGTGAAGATGGAAACGCTCGATACGACGCCATGGCCCGGCCCGGACTATGGCGCCGTGCCGCTGGAAGCCGAGGCCGGCACCCTGGTCTTGTTCCACGGCCTGCTGCCTCACTACAGCGCGCCCAACCGCTCACCGGTCTCGCGCCATGCCTACACGCTGCATGTGACCGATGCGGCCAGCGCGTACTCGCAGCGCAACTGGCTGCAGCGTGGCATTGAGCTGCCGGTGCGGGGTTTTATTTAGGCTTCTTGACCGGCCTCGCCCAGCCGCTGATGGCGACCTGCTTGCCGCGGGCCACGGCCAGTTCGCCGGCGCCCACCGGCTTGGTGATGGTCGAGCCACCGCCTACCGTGGCACCGGCGCCGATCTCTACAGGCGCGACCAGCACGCAGTTGGAGCCGACGTGCACATCGGCGCCGATCACGGTGCGGTGCTTGTTGGCGCCGTCGTAGTTGGCGGTGATGGAGCCGGCGCCGTAGTTGACACGCTCGCCCACCGTGGCATCGCCCAGGTAGGCCAGGTGGTTGGCCTTGGCCCCCTTGGCCAAGGTGGAATTCTTGACCTCGACGAAGTTGCCGATGTGGACTTCGTCACCCAGCTCGGCGCCCGGGCGCAGCCGGGCGAACGGGCCGATCAGGGCGCCAGCTCCGACCTTGGCGCCGCCCGGCTTTTCGCCGTCGATATGGGTGAACTCGTGGATGCGCGCGCCGGCCGCAATCGTGGCATTGCGGATCACGCAGTAGGCGCCTATGCGGACGCCTTCGCCGAGGCTCACCTGGCCTTCGAACACGCAGCCCACGTCGATCTCGACGTCGGGGCCCACCGTCAGCTGGCCTCGCAGATCGAAGCGGGCCGGATCGGCCAGGCGCAGGCCCTGCTGTTCCATCAGGGTCTCGGCCTGCTGGCGCTGGAAGCGGCGCTCCAGGTCGGACAGCTGCAGCGGGCTGTTGACGCCCAGCACCTCGGTCTCGCTTGGAGCCAGCGTGCCGGTGACCGGCAGGCCCTCGGCCACGGCCATGGCGACGATGTCGGTCAGGTAGTACTCGCCCTGGGCGTTGTCGTTCGTCAGCTGCGACAGCCAGCGCTTCAGTGCGGCCGTGGGCGCGGCCATCATGCCGGTGTAGCCCTCGCGAATCTGGCGCTGCTCGGGGCTGGCGTCCTTGTGTTCGACGATGGCCTGCACGCCACCCTCGGCATCGCGGACGATGCGGCCGTAGCCGGTGGGATCGGCCAGCTCAATGGTCATCAGCGCCAGCTTGCTGCCGCCGGCGCAGGCCTCGACCAATGCCTGGGCCGTCTCGGCGCGAATCAGCGGCACATCGCCGTTGAGGATCAGGGTCACCGGGGCGGCATCGTCCAGCGCCGGCACGGCCTGCTGGACGGCATGTCCGGTGCCCAGCTGGGGCATCTGGCGGACGAAGCTCAGGCCGGGTGCGGCCACGGCCGTCTCGACCTGCTCCGCGCCATGGCCGGTGATGACAATGCGGCGGGCCTGGCCCAGCCGCTCGCTCATGCCCAGCACATGCTGCAGAAGCGAGCGGCCGGCCAGCTTGTGCAGGACCTTGGGCAGGGCGGACTTCATGCGGGTGCCCTTGCCCGCGGCCATGATGACGATGTTCAGCTGGGTCGACGACATGCGCGGCGATTCCTGTGCAAGGAAAAGCCGCGATTATCTGCTTGGGCTCAGCGCTCGACCGTCACCGAGACCAGGTGCGGCTTGTCCTTGGTCTGCGGAAAATCGCTCAGGGCCGCCTGGAACATCGCACCGAAGACCTTTTCGTCGCCGACCGACAGGCCATCGCTGCTGGCCCGCGCCTCGTAGACCGGCTGGCCGCTGCTGCGCTCGCGCACCAGCACCGCCACCTCGCGCTCGTAGGCGCGCTCGCGCAGCGTGAAGGGGCCGTAGAACATGCGGTTCGGCGGGCCGAAGCGCCAGTTGCTGCGCCAGTGGCGCCAAAGCGGATCTTCCCAGGGCGAGTATTCGGTCAGTGTGGAGCGGGCACCAATGGAGACGACGAAATCGGCCGCCTTGGCGTCGGCGGCCGGCGTGAAACCGGCCTTCTCCAGCGCCACGCGGGCCGCGCCCTCGATGGCGTCGCGCTTGTCGGAATTCTTCTGCGAGGGCAGGCGTTCGATGGCGTAGCTGCCGCCCTTGCGGTCGGCCGGCCATTCGCCGTAGGTGGCGACCTCGCTGGTCAGCGTGTACATGCTGCCGCAACCCACCGCGGCGAGCAGCGTCGCGCCCAGCAAGGCGCTCAGGGCCAGACGTCGATGCAGGAAAGCGTTCATGAGGGCCTCCAGGGTCTTGTGTGTGGAGCCATTGTGAACGCTTCGCGCGCCGGTTTTGTTTACCTATGTTTCTACCTAGGCGGCAGGGTTCAATCGTCGATGTCGCGATGCAGGCTGATGATGGACGGCGCCGGGGTCTGGCAGCTCTCGTCGTCATCGAAGGCGATGTCGCCGCCCGGCTCGGGCTGGCCGCTGGCCTTGATGCTGGTGAACGGATAAAGGGTCTTGTCCATCATGTGCGAGGGGACGATGTTGCCCATGGCGGTGAACATGTTCTCGATGCGGCCGGGGAAGCGCTTGTCCCAGTCGTTCAGCATGGCCTTGACCTGCACGCGCTGCAGGTTTTCCTGGCTGCCGCAGAGATTGCAGGGAATGATGGGGAACTCGCGGTGCTGGGACCAGCGCACCAGGTCGGGCTCGCGCACATAGGCCAGCGGGCGGATGACCACGTTCTTGCCGTCGTCGCTGACCAGCTTGGGCGGCATGCCCTTCATGCGGCTGCCGAAGAACATGTTCAGCATCAGCGTGGTCACTATGTCGTCGCGGTGGTGGCCCAGGGCGATCTTGGTGGCGCCCAGCTCGCCGGCCACGCGGTACAGGATGCCGCGGCGCAGGCGCGAGCACAGGCTGCAGGTGGTCTTGCCCTCGGGGATCAGCTTCTTGACGATGCTGTAGGTGTCCTGGTTCTCGATGTGGAAATCGACGCCGCGGCTCTTCAGGTAGGCCGGCAGCACCTCCTCGGGGAAGCCGGGCTGCTTCTGGTCGAGGTTGACGGCCACGAGGCTGAACTTGATCGGTGCCCGCTGCTGCAGGTTGATCAGGATGTCCAGCATCGAATAGCTGTCCTTGCCGCCCGACAGGCAGACCATCACCTTGTCGCCGTCCTCGATCATGTTGAAGTCCGAGATCGCCTGGCCGACCTGGCGGTGCAGGCGCTTGCTCAGCTTGTTGATCTCGTGCGCCGCCTTCTTCTCGGCGGCCTTGGCCGCATCGGCCTCGGGGGTCAGGAGGAGTTCGGTCGTCGTCATTGCATTCACCTGTTGATTACCACTGGCCGCATTCGGCACTGATTGCGACTTGGCAGTCGGGAAAGATCTCTAGCTTGCTCACCTTGAGGCGCACGCCCACCACGCCGTGCAGTTTCATCAGCCGGGTGCAGAGCTTGCCCAGCAGGGCTTCCAGCAGGTCCGTGTGCTCGGCCGTGCACTCGTCGATGATGATCTGGCGCACCCGGCGGTAGTCCAGCACATGGCCGATGTCGGCGTCGCGGGAGACTATGGTCTGGGCGCCCAGGTTGACCTCGGCATCGACCTGGATGGGCTGGGGGCCTTCGCGTTCGAAGTCCAGCACGCCCAGGTTGGCGCCGAAGCGCAGGCCCGAGATGTGGATGACCTGGCGGTTGTTGCGCCGCAGGGCCGGCGGCGGCTGGTGCTCGGCCAGCGGGCGCAGGAAGTTCTCGACCTGCTTGGCCGCCACCACGCCGTCGCCCAGGGCGGTCTGCACGCTGGGATGCTGGCGACCGCTGGCATCGCCGGCGGTGAACAGGCCCAGGGCGGCGAAGCGGGGCTCGTCGCGGAACGGGTGGGACGGGGCGGTCACTCCGGCGCGCTGCAGCGCGTCGGCCACCAGCAGCCAGGCGCTGGGTTCGGGCTCGTAGCCCAGCAGCACGGCCACCTGGTCGAAGCGTTCGTCGCCATGCTTCTTGGAGCGGACCAGCAATTGCTCCCCCTCGGCCTGCACCGTGGCCGGCATGGGGTCGGCCGGTCGACGCTGGATGCCGGTCTCGGCCTCCAACTGCTGGATCAGGTGGCTCTGGGCGCGCCATTCGCTGCGCGACCAGATGGTCACCTCGTGGCCGCGCCGGGCCAGGAAGAGGGCATTCTCGACCGCGTTGTCGCCGCCGCCCAGCAGCAGGATGTGGCCGGGCTTCAGCGCCTCGCGCCGCTGGGTCAGCTCGATGGAATCCATCACCCGCGGGCTGCGCGGATGCTGGGGGTAGAGCGGTTCGGGCCGGCGCGGCTGCAGCCCGGTGGCCAGCAGCAGGCTGCGGGCGCGGACCGTGCTGCCGCCGGCCAGGTAGAGGGTCCAGCCCTCCTGGGCGTGCCAGTCCAGGTGGTCCAGCCGGGCATTCAGCTCGGTACGGATCTGTGGCAGGGCCTGGACATGGGCCGCATAGCGCTCGCCCAGGCTGGCCAGGGTCTCGCCCGGGTGGCCCAGCAGCCAGTCCTGCGGGTAGTGCAGGCTGGAGAGGCTGCCGCACAATGATTCGCCGCGCTCCAGCAGCAGGGTGCCCAGGCCCAGTTGCCCCAGCCAGACGGCAGCGCTGCAGCCGGCCGGACCGCCGCCCAGGACGGCGCAGTCGACGGAGTTGGGCGGAAAGTCAGGCATCGGGATGAGGGGGCAGGGAGGTCAACCGTGAATTATCCCAGGCCGGCCCCGACGGCGCCTGGGCGAGAATGCGGCCCGCGTGAGGGACGCCGCGAAGTACGGCGATGCGCACAGCCGCGATCCGACCCGCCGGGTCCGACGCGGCGCAGTAAACGAGGAGTACCGATGTTGAAGAAGAAGCTGGCGATCCGCCAATGGTTGGGGCGCGCGCCCCTGGTTTGTCTTTCCGTGGCCCTGCCGGCCCTGTGCGGCCTGGTGCAGGCCCAGCCGGCCCAGGCGCAGCCGCTGCCGGTCGCTGCTTACATGGCCCCGGCCGACTTTGCCCAGGTGAGCATTTCACCCAACGGACGCTTCCTGGCGGCCTTGTCCCCGCTGAAGGGCAAGCGCAACCTGGTGGTGCTCGACCTGGAGAACATGAAGTCGCGCGCCGTGACGACCTTCTCCAACTTTGACGTGATCGGCTACCACTGGGTGGGCTCGGAGTTCCTGGTCTTCAACCTGGGCACGCTGGACACCCCGACCGGTGCCGAGACCGGTGATGGCGGCGGCCTGTTCGCCGTGCGGGTGGACGGTTCCGATTTCCGCAAGCTGCAGCCGACGCTGGGCGAGCAGATTGCCAACGGGACGACGATCTACCGGCGCCTGGATTTCGCGGCCGTCGTGCCCGGGTCGAGCACCGAGATCATCGCCATGGGCAATCTGCGCACCACGCGCACCGACGTCTACAAGGTCGATCTGACGACCGGTCAGCGCAAGCTGCTCACCTTCAACACGCCCGGCCTGGTGGCCAGCTGGTTCCTGGACGAAAAGAGCGAGGTCCGCGGGGCCGTGGTCTTCAACAAGGAAGACGCCACCGAGGCCGAGCTGGTTCGTACCATCATGGTCCGCGACACGGCGGACAGTCCCTGGCGCGAAGTGGCCAGCTTCACCGAGGCCGACAAGGGGCGTCGCTGGACGCCGGTGGGCTTCGCCCCGGACAACAAGAACCTGATCGTCTCGTCCACCAGCAAGCGAGCGACCTCGGCCTATTTCCTGTTCGATGTGGACAAGAAGGAACTGGGCGAGATGCTGATCGGTCATCCGCGCTATGACGCGGCGGCGATCACCGGCTTCATGGACCGGGACACCAGCGAGTTGGTCGGCTTCGGCATCGACGCCGATCGCCGCAGCGTGGTCTACATCGACCCCACCTACGCCAGCCTCCACGAGGCGTTGCAGAAGGTGTTCCCCGACGAGGTCGTGCAGATCCAGCGCACGACCGCAGGTCGGACCCTGGTGACGACCTTCAGCGATCGCAAGCCGCACACCTACCACCTGTACGACGAGAAGGCCAAGTCGCTGAAGCAGCTGCTCCGTTCCAGGCGCGACCTGAATGAGCAGCACCTGGTCGCCATGCGTCCGTTCCTGCTCAAGACGCGGGACGGCCTGGAGATTCCCTCGTACTACTTCCTGCCGGCCGATTACCAGCCGGGCCAGCGCCTGCCGACCGTGGTCCACGTGCATGGCGGTCCCCATGTGCGGGCCGACATCTGGGGCCCGATGAGCGGCGGCGGCGTGCGCGAGGCCCAGCTGCTGGCCTCACGCGGCTATGCCGTCGTGCTGCCCAACCACCGCATCACCCCGGGCTTCGGCGGCCGGATCTACGAGGCCGGCTTCGGCCAGGTGGGTCGCAAGATGTCCGACGACCATGAGGATGCGGCGCGCTGGGCGGTGCAGCAGGGCTTTGCCGATGCGTCGCGGATCTGCATTACCGGCGGCAGCTATGGCGGCTATGCCTCGCTGTGGGCCACGGTCCGTTCGGCCGAGGTCTTCAAGTGCGCGGCGGCCGGCTTTGCCATCGGCGACATGGAACTGCAGCAGAAATCGACCCAGACCGACTACGCGCGCAGCCGTGGCGGCGTGGCGACCTGGAAGCGCCTGCTCGGCGTCGAGGGCGAGGACTGGGCGCCGGCCCGCGAGGTGTCGCCGGCCCTGCATGCCGAGCGTTCCAGCATTCCGCTGTTCATCTATGCCGGCGCCAATGACCGCCGCACGCCGGTGCAGCAGACCGAGCTGATGATCGAGGCGCTGCGCAAGGCGGGCAAGCCGCCGGAGCTGGTCATGATCAAGGCCGAGGAAGGCCATGGCTACGGCAAGCTGGAGAACAACATCGAGCTTTACGAAGCCAAGCTGAAGTTCTTCGAGCGCCACATCGGCGCGGGCAGCCGCAACGGCTCAGTCACGGCCACGCCGCCGGTGACGCAGCAGTAAGCGCGCCGCCAGCAGCACGGCGAGCAGGGCGCCATAGAGGGCCGGCTCGCCGAACAGCTGCTTGCCGGCCCGCATCCAGATGAAATGGGCCAGGGCGATCAGGCTGATCGCATAGACGCTCTTGTGCAGCGCCTGCCAGCGCTTGGCTCCCAGTGCCTTGATCGCCCGGTTGAAGCTGGTCGCCGCCAGCGGCAGCAGCAACAGCCAGGCCGTGAATCCCATCAGGATGAAGGGCCGCTTGGCGATGTCCTTGGCGATGTCGGCCGGGTCCAGCCCCATGTCCAGCCAGGCGTAGCAGAGCAGGTGCAGGCAGGCGTAGCAGAAGGTGGTCACGCCCAGCATGCGGCGAAAGCGCGCCAGGGCCGGCTGCTTGAGCAGCTCTCGCAGCGGCGTCACCGCCAGGGTCAGCCACAGCAGCCGCAAGGTCCAGTCGCCGGTGCCGCGTATCAGGGCCTCGGCCGGGTTGGGCCCCAGGCCGTCGTTGGCCGCCCCCCAGACCAGCCGCACCAGCGGCAGCATGAGGACGATGAGCAGCAGCGGCTTGGCTGCCCAGTGCAGCAGCCAATGCGTCTTGCGCGCGCCGACCATCAGTAGTTCTTGCGCAGGTCCATGCCCGCGTACAGCTGGCCCACCTGGGCCTCGTAGCCGTTGAACATCAGCGTGGCCCGCTTCTTGGCGAACAGGCCGTCCTCGCCTATGCGGCGCTCGGTGGCCTGGCTCCAGCGCGGATGGTCGACCTGCGGATTGACGTTGGAATAGAAGCCGTATTCCTGCTGGGCCGCCTTGGTCCAGCTGCTGGTGGGCTGCTTCTCGACCAGGCGGATGCGGACGATGCTCTTGGCCGACTTGAAGCCGTATTTCCAGGGCACGACCAGGCGCAGCGGCGCGCCGTTCTGCTTCGGCAGGACCTCGCCGTACATGCCGAAGGCCAGCAGGGTCAGCGGATGCATGGCCTCGTCGATGCGCAGGCCTTCCACGTAGGGCCAGTCCAGCGCGCCATTGCGCAGCTCGGGCATCTGGGCCTTGTCGGCCAGCGTGGTGAACTCGACGAACTTGGCACGCGAGCTTGGCTCCACCTTCCTGATCAGCTCGGCCAGCGAATAGCCGACCCAGGGAATCACCATGGACCAGCCCTCGACGCAGCGCAGCCGGTAGATGCGCTCTTCCATGGGGCTGAGCTTGAGCAGGGCGTCCAGGTCGAAGCGCTGCGGCTTGGCGCATTCGCCCTCGACCATCACGCTCCAGGGCGCGGTCTTGAGCGTGTGGGCGTTGCGGGCCGGGTCGGATTTGTCGGTGCCGAACTCGTAGAAATTGTTGTAGCGGGTGGCGTCCTCGACCCGGGTGGGCTTGTCCATCACCAGGGCGCCGGCCACGGTGCTTTTCACGGCCGGCAGCTTGGCCTCGGCCGCCGCTAGGTTCGGCAGCAGCAGGCCGCCGGCACCGAGGGTCAGCAATTCACGGCGCCGCAGGTAGAGACGCTGCGGCGTGACTTCGGATTCGAGCGGGCGGCCGTGGCCGCGGTCGGGATGGAAATGCATGGCGGGCTGCTTGCTTTGCTATGGCGATGAACCTCAGTCGGTCCAAGGCCGCAAAGCTTACTGCCGCGCTGCAATCCCTGTATTGCTACAAGGTACCGTAGCTGTGCAGGCCCGACAGGAACATGTTGACGCCCAGGAAGGCGAAGGTGGTCACCAGCAGGCCCAGCAGGGCCCACCAGGCCGACATGGCGCCGCGCAGGCCCTTCATCAGCCGCATGTGCAGCCAGGCCGCATAGTTCAGCCAGACGATCAGGGCCCAGGTTTCCTTGGGGTCCCAGCTCCAGTAGCCGCCCCAGGCCTCGGCCGCCCAGAAGGCGCCCAGGATGGTGGCGATGGTGAAGAAGGCAAAGCCGAGGGCGATGGCCTTGTACATCAGGTCGTCGAGCAGGGGCAGGGCCGGCAGGCGCGCCGACAACGGCTTGCGCAGCGCCACGCAGATGCCGAGGAAGATCGCCACGGCGCCCATCTTGCGGGCCCAGCCGTCCAGGCCGGCCAGGGTTTCGGCCGGCAGCTGGGCGCCGAAGCGCACCGCCAGGATGAAGGCCACCAGACCGACCGGCACGCCGACCAGGCCGATCAGCAGCGCGCGCTGGCTGGCCGTCTTCAAGAGATAGGCCAGGGCCACCATGGCCGACAGCGCGAAAGTGCCGTAGCCGACGAAGTTGGCTGGCACATGGATCTTCATCCACCAGCTCTGCAGGGCCGGAACCAGCGGCTGGATCTCGTGGGCGCCGCGGTCCAGCGTGTACCAGAGCAGGAAGCCGACCGCACCGGCCACGACCAGCATCACATAGGCGCCGAGGGCGCGGGTCTTGAAGCGCTCCTCGTAGTACAGGTAGATCAGCGAGGTCAGCCAGGTGAAGAGGACGAAGACCTCGTACAGATTGCTGACCGGGATGTGGCCGATGTCCGGCGCGATCTGGTGGCTCTCGAACCAGCGAACCATCGTGCCGACCAGGGCCATGAAGACCGCACCCCAGGCCAGCTTGGAACCCAGCACCTCGGCCGTGCTGCTCTCGCCGCGGGCGAAGAAGCCCACCCAGTAGGCGCCCATGCTCATGAAGACCAGCAGGCTCATCCACAGGATGGCGCTCTGGCTGGACAGCATGTACTTGAGGAAGAAGACCTGGTCCGCCGCCGCCAGGTCGGCGCCGAAGCCGTCGAGCTTGCGCAGGTAGAGGTTGATGGCCAGCAGGCTGAAGGCGCCGACCAGCACCGACAGCAGGCGCAGCGGCCGCCAGAACCAGCCCAGGGCGACCAGGGCCGGCATGGCGAAGCCGAGGATGCCCTTCTCGTAGACGTCCATCGAGGCGCCGTAGCGCGAGAAGGCATAGCCGCCGCCTATCAGCACCAGCAGGGCGAAGGCCCAGTCGGCCGGGCTGCGCTGGACCAGCGAGCGGCGACGGCCCAGGGTCAGGGTGGTGGTGTTCATGTTGAGGCCTTGTTCAAATCCTCGGAACCAAGCAGCGCCTGGCTCAGGCGCGTGAACTCGGCATCGGTATCCAGGGTCTGGCGGGTGCAGGACAGGGCCATGCGGACCCGGGTCTGCTCCGGCGCCGTCGGTTCCAGCCAGATCCACAGCCGGCGCTCGCGCACATAGAGCATGGCGAACACGCCGACGATCAGCAAGATGGCGCCCAGATAGACAAGCTTCTGGCCAGGGGCTCGCGCGACCTGGAACACGCTGGCCTGGACCTGCTTGAAGTCGTCCAGCTGCAGCAGCAGCGGCGCCGGGTAGAACTGGCTGTCCGACAGGGCCAGCACCGACTGCGTCATGAAGCGCTGGGTCTGCTCGTCATTGGCGGGCAGCGACTTGCCGGCCTTGGCCAGGTTGAGCTTGTGCAGCTCGAACAGCGAGCCGTTGAGGATGCGCAGCAGCACCTCGGAGACGCGCTGGCGCTCGGCCTCGGGCACTTCCTTGTCGATGAAGGCCGAGAGCGCCGGCAGGCCGCCCCAGCCGGCGCTGGGCGGCACCTCGCCGGGGCGCACGCCTTCGGCACCCGCGAACAGGCCCAGGGCGCGCTGGGCCGTGGCCTGCAGCTGCGGCTTCATCGCCGGCTTGTCGGCCGGCGTGGCCAGCACGGCATAGCGCTCGGCGGCGCGGGCACGCTGCTGCGGGTCGGCCAGGGCCTGCTTGAGCTGGAACCAGCCCTCGATGCCGCCCTCGGCATCGACCGGGATGCGCAGGTATCGGAAGGCCTCGGCCGGCGTGTCGCGCACGCCGGCGAGGAAGACCCGCTGGCCGTCCAGCTCCACCGGCACCATGTAGTTGTTGAACTCGCGCGCCTGGCCGGCAGCGTCGCGCAGCTTGTAGCTGACCGAGGGGCCGACGTTGCGCAGCTGCTTGTCGTTCGTGCCCTTGGCGCCGCTGCCCAGGTGCTTGCCCAGGGTTTCGCTCAGGTCGACCTTGCGTACGTCGGCACCGCTGGCGCTGCTTCCGGCCATGTTCTCGACGTTGATCACGCGCAGGCCGGTGAACTCCAGCTGCAGCTTGTCGTTGCCGTTGCTCAGCGTGGTGGCGCCGCCCACCGTGCCCTGGATGAAGTAGGGTTCGCTGGCCGAGCTCAACGGCAGGGCCCGCAGCTTCACGCTGGAGCCACCGTCGTCGAAGCTGCTTTGGTAGATGGCGATGCCATCGTGGATCACCGGCTCGTTGACCTTGACGGTGGCCTGGCGCAGGGCACCGGTGGCATGGTCGCGGATCGTGATCTCGCTGGCGAACAGCTTGGGCATGCCGGTGTCGTAGTACTCGACGATGAACTTCTTCAGCTCCACGTCGAAGGGCAGCTCCTGCAGCACCACGCCGTCGGTCATGCTCAGGATGGCGGTGGTGGCGCGGCCGCCCTCGGGCACCAGCAGGTTGCCGCGGTAGCTGGGGCTGCTGGCCGAGAGCCGGTGCTCGGCCTTGACCTCGCTGACCATGCCGCCGCCGTTGTAGATGCTCTTGCCTTGCGCCCACATCAGGCCGCGCACCAGCAGGTCGCCGTCCAGCAGGCCGCCCAGGCAGATCAGCACGATGGCCGAATGGGCGGACAGATAGCCGATCTTGTTGGCCGCCCCCTTGCGAGCCGCCACCATGGTGCCGCGGTCGCGCACCTGGGCCTTGGCCTTCCAGCCGTCGGCGGCGAGCAGGTCCGACACGCGCTGCAGCGCGCCCTCGGCCGACACGGGCATGGCGCCGAGCGCCTTGTGGTGGAAGGCCTGCAGGGCGCTTTCGCGGATGTGTTCCTTGTAGCTCTTCAGGTCCGCAATGATCTTGGGCGTGTTGCGGGCGATGCAGAGGCTGGTCGAGACGACCAGGAAGGCCAGCATCAGCAGGAACCACCAGGCGCTGTAGATCGCGTAGAGGTCGATGCGGCCGAACAGCTCGGACCAGAACGGGCCGAACTGGTTCACATAGTTGTTCAGCGGCTCGCGCTGCTTGACCACCGTGCCCGTGACCGCCGCTATGCAGATCGCCACCAGCAGGGCGATGGCAAAGCGCATCGAGGACAGCAGCTCGACCAGGTCATGCAGCGGGCGGGCGCGCGCCGGGGCAGGGGCGGGGGGCAGCGTTTCAGCGGAGGACATCGGCGGATTGTCGGGGCTGGCGTCGGCGGGCGTTTGGGCCAAAGAAAAGGCCGGTGACATGCACCGGCCTTGGCTCATCAAGCTGTGAAAGCGGAGGAATCGCTCAGCGCAGGCCGGCGATGTAGTCCGACACGGCCTTGATCTCGCGGTCGTTCATCTTGGCCGCGACGGCCGTCATCTGGGCGCTGTTCGCCCGGCTGCCCGCGCGGAAGGCGTTCAGCTGGGCTTCGGTGTAGTCGCTGTGCTGGCCGGCCAGACGCGGGTACTGGGCCGGCATGCCGGCGCCGGTCGGGCTGTGGCAGCCGGCGCAGGACGGGATGTTGCGGTCGGCAATGCCGCCGCGGTAGATCTTCTCGCCCAGGGCAACCATGTCCTTGTTCTTGGCGAAACCGGGCTTGGCCTGCTTGGAGGCGTAGAACGCGGCAACGTTCTTCATGTCCTCTTGCGACAGCGGAGCGACCATGCCGCTCATCACCGGGTTGGCGCGCTTGTTGGCCTTGAAGTCTTCCAGCTGCTTGCTCAGGTACTCGGCATGCTGGCCCTGCAGGATGGGATTGGCCGGGCTGCCGCGCGACCCGTCGGCCGTGTGGCAGGCGCCACAGACTTGCGTGGACAGGGCCTGGCCCTTGGCCAGATCGGGCTTGGCCGGGGCCTTGGCTTCGTTCGCGTGAGCTGCGGCGGCCAGGAACAGACCCGTCAACAGGAGAGCGGCATTCTTCATGAGTAGGGGGTTCGGTAAGCGCAAGCGGCGGATTTTACAATGGCCGGAACGCCAATCAGGCCTCCCAGGAATCCCATGACAGAGAACAACAACAACACGCCGGTCGCGGACACCACCGAGATCACCGACAAGCAGGTGCTGGGCTGGACCCATACGGCCCGTTTCCTGACCACGGCCAGCCAGCTGGAACACCTGCCGGCCAACGAGCTGCCCGAGATCGCCTTCGTCGGCCGCTCCAATGCCGGCAAGTCCACGGCGATCAACACGCTGGCCCAGCAGAAGCGCCTGGCCTTCGCCTCCAAGACGCCGGGCCGCACCCAGCACATCAACCTGTTCGAGGTCGGTCCCAAGGATGCACCCGACGCGTTGCTGGCCGACCTGCCGGGCTATGGCTATGCCGCGGTCAACCGCACCGCCAAGCAGCGCTGGCAGAAGGTGATGGCCGACTACCTGGAGATACGCCGCAGCCTTTCGGGCGTGGTGCTGATGGTCGATTCGCGCCTGGGCCTGACCGACCTGGACCAGCAGCTGCTGGCCTTCGTTCAGCGTCGCGTCGCCAATGGCGAGGTCAAGCTGCTGGTGCTGCTGACCAAGTCCGACAAGCTCAACCGCAAGGAAGCCGATGCGGCCCTGCGCAAGACCCAGGAGCACCTGGGCGCCATCGTGACCGAGGAATCCGACGTCTCGATCACGCTGTTCTCGGCGCTGAAGAAGCAGGGCGTGGCCGACGTGGCCCATATCCTGCACCAGTGGGTCCACCTGCCGCGCGCCATCGTCGGCGAGGCCGAGCCGGCCGCTGCTTCCGAGAGCGGCGAGGTGTCGCCCGACTGACAGCGGTGCGGCCGGCGCCCTGCCTATGCTCGGCGCCATGCCCATCGAGACCTTTGCGCTGGACCTGCCGCACGGCATCACGCTGTCCTGTCGTGCCGCTGGCGATGCGGCGCTGCCGCGCCTGGTGTTTCTGCATGGCTTTCCCGAGGGCGCTTTCGTCTGGGACGAGCTGATGGAGAAGCTGGCGGACCGCTTCCGCTGCATCGCGCCCAATCTGCGCGGCTACGAGAAGTCCAGCAGCCCGGCCGAGGTCGAGGCCTACCGGGCCAAGCATCTGATGGCCGACATCGCGGCCCTGGTGGCGGCCACTGGAGAAGGCCCGTTGGCAGCCCTGGTCGCCCACGACTGGGGCGGTGCCGTGGCCTGGAACCTGGCCGTTCAGCAGCCGCAGCTGATGCAGCGCCTGGTCATCCTCAACTCGCCACATCCGGGCACATTTCTGCGCGAGCTGCAGCAGAGCGAGGCACAGCGCCAGTCCAGCGCCTACATGAACGAGCTTTGCGAGCCGGGCATGGAGGAGCATCTCGCGGCGAATGACTTCGCGCGGCTCTGGCCTTTCTTCACCGACCATGGCGGCCAGCCCTGGCTGGACGAGGCGCTGAAGCAGCGCTACCGCGAGCTGTGGTCGCACGGATTGAGAGGCCCGATCAACTACTACCGCGCCTCGCCGATGCGGCCGCCGCGGCCGGGCGACCCGGGCGCGATGGCGCTGCAGTTCCCCGACGAGTTCATCACCGTGCGCCTGCCGACCCTGGTGATCTGGGGCCTGGACGACCGGGCCCTGCCGCCCGGCCTGATCGATGGCCTGGAGCGCTACGTGCCGCGGCTGGAGCTGTTGCGCTTGCCCACGGCCGGCCACTGGCTGGTCCATGAGCAGCCGGACTTCATCGCCGAACAGCTGCTCAGGGTCTGCCAATGAACAGGTAGACCGCCGTGCCGCCGCGCGGCGCATGGCCCAGCGCGAGGTAGAGCGGGCCGAGGCCGGTGTCCGCGCCGACGAAGGCGCTGGCGGCGTAGCGCAGGTCCTTGAAGCTGGCGTCGGTGCGCGCATTCCAGGCATTGCCGGCTTCCAGGGATCCGCCGACGAAGAAGCCGCGGGTCAGCACCGGCGCCTCGCGCATGCGCAGGTAGTAGGTGGCGCGGCCGAAGGCCAGGGTGTTGCCGTAGAGCTGGCCCGGCTGGTAGCCCGAGAGCTGCTGGAAGCCGCCCAGCGTGTAGGGCCCCTGCGTCGAGTCGCTGGGCTGATTGGCCTGCAGCAGCCGCGTGCTGAGGTTCAGCGTATGCGGCCCGCTGCTCATGGCGGCCGTGCCCAGCAGTTCGAAACGGCTGAAATGCTGGCGCCGCGTGTTGGTGCCCGACTGCAGGCCGGCGATGGCATCGAACGAAACGCGGTAGCCGCGCTGCGGGAAATTGGCAAAGTCCAGCTGGTCGACCACGGTGCGCAGGCGCACGCCGGTCTCGCTCCAGGTCTGACGCAGCAGCTCGTCCGGCACCTCCACCGCCAGCAGCTTGGGCTCGATGCGCCAGCGCTGATGCGTCAGGCCGAAGCGCACCTCGCCGAGCTGGGCCCAGGGCTGGCCCAGGTCCAGGCCGAGCTGGCCGGACTGTCGCGCCAGCCGCGCCAGGCCCTGGCCGCTGTCCGGGTCGTAGAGCGTGATCTGGCGCCGTTCCAGCTCGGCCCATCCGGAGAGGAACCAGTCGCTGGACTTGTCGAGCCGGCCCAGCAGCGGGTGGTAGAGCTCGGTGTAGTAGCGCGGCGTCTGGCCCACGGTCAGCTGATTGCGCCATTCGGTGCCATGCTCGGTCAGCCAGTGGCGGTTGTGGCTCAGCCGCAGATTGAACGAGCTTTCACCGGCAAAGTTGGTGCTGAGGTCCAGGCCGACGCGGAAGTAGTTCGGGCCCCAGGGCTTGTCTTCCATCAGGAACACCAGGGTGTCGCCTTCGGGCCGCTGCTCGACGTGGTAGTCGACCCGCACATAGTCACCCGACGAAGCCAGCTTGCGGGTGTCGCGCTCGGCCTTGGCCGGGTCGAACATCTGGCCAGGCTGGGTTTCCAGCTGGGCCTTGAAGCGCTCGGGATGGGTGCTGTCGCTGCCCTCGAAGACCACGGCTTCCAATGACGGGGCTTCGGGCTGCGTGGGCAGGCGGGCCAGCCGCCATTGCACGTAGTCCTTCTCCGACAAGGCCAGGGCACGCAAGCGCGGCAGCAGCGCCTCGGCCGCGGCCTCGCCCTGGCTGATGAAGTCGCGGGTGCGTTCAAAGTCGGCCGAGGTCAGCTTGCCCAGGTTGGGCGTGATCAGCAGGTCCTCCATCCACAGGCTGGCCAGGCTGCGCTGCACGTTCTGCTCGGTGAGGATGTTGACCATCTGGCCGGTCAGGCCGACCACCGAGCTCAGCGCCGATCGCGCGGCCAGCGGCGTGCCCACGTTGACCGCGATCACCTGCTCGGCCCCCATGCTGCGGGCGATGTCCACCGGCAGGTTGTTGACCAGGCCACCATCGCCGAGGATGCGCTCGTTCCATTCGATCGGCGCGAACACGCCAGGCACGCTCATGCTGGAGCGCATGGCGAGGGCCAGGTCGCCTTCGCCGACCACGACCTGATGGCCGTCTTCCATGTCGGTGGCCACGGCGCGGAAGGGGATGGGCAGCTTGTCGAAGCGCTGGACCATTCGCACCGGCAGCGTCAGCCGGCGCAGCAGCGCTTCAAGGCCACGGCTGGAAATCGTGCTCTGCGGAGCGCGCAGTTCGCCATCACGCAGGCCCAGCTCCAGCACCGGCGAGAACTCGAAATCTTCTTCCTTGCGGCGCTGCGACAGCTGCTGGCGGTCGACCCGGCTGGCGAAAACGCGGTCCCAGCGGACCTGCAGCAACTCGCGTTCGAGCTCGTCGGCGGTCATGCCGCTGGCGTAGAGGCCGCCGATGATCGCGCCCATCGAGGTGCCGGCGATCACGTCCACCGGCACGCGCTCGCGCTCCAGCACCTTGAGCACGCCCACATGGGCAAGGCCACGGGCGCCGCCGCCTGAGAGCACCAGCCCCAGCTTGGGGCGTGCGACGGACGCGGCCGGCTCAGGGGTTTGCGCCGCGACCTGGGCGGCCAGCAGCAGCAGGCCGAGTCCCCCGGCCAGGGCGACCCGGCGCAAGTTCAAGTGGCCAGGCCCTGCATCAGCGTGTCGACGGCACGCTGGACCAAGGTCTCTTCCTCGAGCGAGGTGATCAAGCCGTTGGACAGCAGCTTTTCCAGCGCGCCGCGGGTCAGCGAATGACGGTCTTCGGCATCCTGGCCGACGAACAGGAAGAACTGACGGCTCTCGCTGATCCAGGCGATCTGGGCAGTCAGCCACTGGCTCTGGATGAACAGGTGGTACCAGTTGCCGACCTCGATCTTGTCCATCCAGGCCGACAGCGCCGCGCGGGCCTCGGGGCTGTCGTCGGCGTCGTAGAGCTGGGTCGGCACCGTGGGCAGGTGACCGCGGTCCACCTGGTCATGAGCCCAGCGCGAAGGCATCTGCGATTCGCGCTCGGTCAGCAACTGGTTCAGCAGGTCTTCCGGGCTCAGCTCGCGGGTTTCGACGTTGCGGATCGCCGAGGCCGGCATGGCGGCGGGCTGGCCCTGCAGCACCCGCTGATGCATCTGCGAGAGCTCATGCATCAGGGCCTGGGCCTTCTGGGCCGGCAGGGCGATCTCTTCGAAGCCCTTTTCCAGCCGCTGCACCAGGGTCGGCAGTCGCGCGCGCAAACGGGCGCCCTCGGAAGGGCTGCGGCAGGGCTCGAAGCTGGACAGCAGCTCGTCGACCGTATCGATATGGGCATGGGCCTCGGGCGCATCGCGGCCGTTCAGCACCATGGCCTGCACGATCACGTCCACCCAGCTGGTCTTCAGGAAGCTGCGGATCGCCGGGCTGACCGGGGCGTCGATCAGCTGGTCGCCGATCTGCTCGCGCAGCACCTGGGTCCATTCGTCGCGCATCTGCTCGCGCTCCAGCGCGGCCAGGGCCGTGGCGCTGCGTTCGCTGCGCTGGCGAGCCTGGGCGCCGATGTGCTCGTCGACCTGGGTCAGCACCTGCTGGAACAGCTGGGCGCTGGGGCTGGGCGTGGCCACCAGCATGGCCAGGCGCGATTCCATGAACTGCAGAAACTGCTGCAGCCGCTCGTCGTTGGGGTTGTCGAAACCCATGGCGTGGGCGGCGACACGGTTCAGCAATTGCCAGGTCGGGTGCTCCTGCCGGCGCAGCAGGCTGGGGTCGATACGGGCCAGGCGCACGACCGGGATCTGCAGCCGCGCCATCAGCGCCTTGACCGGCGGCAGCAGGCGCGGGTCGGCCAGGATCTGGTCGTAGAGCCGGGTCAGCAGGTCGCCGCCAGCGCCACCGGCAGCGGCCGGACTGAAGTTGAGGCCGCCCGGCACCGGCGGTGTCTCGGGCTTGGCCGGGAATTTCTGGGGCCGGCTGTTGATCTCGCTGACCTTGCGGGCCAGGCCGTCCAGCGTGGCCTGGGCCGGCTGCTGTCCGGATTGGGCCTTGGCCAGTTCGGCCATGCGGCGCAGACGCGGGTCCTGCTGGCCACCGCCCACGCCGTAGCTGGACACCATCTGGCTCAGCTGGGCCGCCTGCAGCTGGGTGCAAAGGCCCGCGTAATGCCGCTGCAGGATGCTGCCCAGCGGTACGGCCGCCACCTTGAGCAGGGCGTAGCGGCCTTCCGAATCGAGGTGGGTATCGACCAGGGCGTCGTACATCGCCTGGGCGAACAGGGCCGGACGCAACGGGTTGTCGTCCTTGACCGAGGTGGTGCCGCCGCGCAGCGCGACGAAGAAATTGCCGAGCTGGTGCAGCTCGGGCCGGCACTGGTCTTCGACCGTGGCGATCAGATGGGCGATGGCCACATCCTGCAGGGCCTGGTGTTCATCCACCAGGCTGAGCGCATCCAGCGACATGGACGAGGCGCGGCGCAGCGGATCCTGGCCGCGCTTGGCCAGTTCCAGCATGGGCCGCACCGCGGCTTCCAGATTGCTGGCGAAGCGGCCGCGCTGGCGGCGCCAACCTTCCAGCAGCGCGAAATGCTGCGGTCGGCGCTCGAGCTCGTCCTGGGTTTCGTCCTGGATCGAGCGAGCCAGCATGGGCAAGGCCGCGAGCGTGTCGTCGACCAGCGACTGCAGAGTGGGTGCGTGGGCCATTTCGTTACTTTGACGGATGCCGCATTATCAGTGGGCCACAGAAGCGAAAGCGGATGTTTGGCAAGGCCCCCCTGAGGGTGATGGGTCTGCCGAGCCAAGCATGAAATATCACCGTTTTCTATCGGCCGGACCAGGCAATAAAAAAGGGCCGCATCGCTGCGGCCCTTCCTGACTTACCCCTCGGGCTGGCAGGCCCTTGGGTGCAAATCGGCACGCAACCCTGCGCAGGCAGGGTTGCATGTCCGAATTACATGTCCATGCCCATGCCGCCCATGCCGCCCATGCCGCCAGGCATGCCGCCGGCCGGTGCGTCATCCTTGGGGGACTCGGCGACCATGCATTCGGTCGTCAGCATCAGCGAAGCGACCGAAGCGGCGTTCTGCAGCGCGGTACGGGTCACCTTGGTCGGGTCCAGGATGCCCATTTCGATCATGTCGCCATAGGTGCCGTTGGCGGCGTTGTAGCCGTAGTTGCCCTTGCCGGCCAGCACGGCGTTCACGACGACCGAGCTTTCCTCGCCGGCGTTGTAGACGATCTCGCGCAGCGGGGCTTCGATGGCCTTCAGGATCAGCTTGATGCCGGCGTCCTGGTCGGCGTTGTCGCCCTTGATGTCGCCAGCAGCCTGACGGGCACGCAGCAGGGCCACGCCGCCGCCGGCGACGATGCCTTCTTCAACGGCGGCACGGGTGGCGTGCAGCGCGTCTTCCACGCGGGCCTTCTTTTCCTTCATCTCGACTTCGGTGGCAGCACCGACCTTGATGACGGCCACGCCGCCGGCCAGCTTGGCCACGCGCTCTTGCAGCTTCTCGCGGTCGTAGTCGCTGGTGGCTTCCTCGATCTGGATGCGGATCTGCTTGACGCGGGCTTCGATGACGTCGGCCGTGCCGGCGCCGTCGATGATGGTGGTGTTTTCCTTGCCCACTTCGACGCGCTTGGCCTGGCCCAGGTCGGCCAGCGTGACCTTCTCCAGCGTCAGGCCCACTTCTTCAGCGATGACCTTGCCGCCGGTCAGGATGGCGATGTCTTCCAGCATGGCCTTGCGACGGTCGCCGAAGCCCGGAGCCTTGACGGCCACGACCTTCAGGATGCCGCGGATGGTGTTGACCACCAGGGTCGCCAGGGCTTCGCCCTCGACTTCCTCGGCAATGATCAGCAGCGGACGGCCGGCCTTGGCGACCTGCTCCAGCGTCGGCAGCAGGTCACGGATGTTCGAGATCTTCTTGTCGAACAGCAGGACAAACGGGTTGTCCAGGATGGCGGCCTGCTTCTCGGGGTTGTTGATGAAGTAGGGCGACAGGTAGCCACGGTCGAACTGCATGCCTTCGACCACGTCCAGCTCGTTGTTCAGGCTCTTGCCGTCTTCGACGGTGATCACGCCTTCCTTGCCGACCTTGTCCATCGCGTTGGCGATGATCTGGCCGACGTCGCCGTCGCTATTGGCCGAGATGGTGCCGACCTGGGCGATTTCCTTGGAGGTGGTGGTGGCCTTGGAAGCGGCCTTCAGCTGGACGACCAGGGCGGCGACCGCCTTGTCGATGCCGCGCTTCAGGTCCATCGGGTTCATGCCGGCGGCCACGTACTTCATGCCTTCGCGGACGATGGCCTGGGCCAGCACCGTGGCGGTGGTGGTGCCGTCACCGGCGTTGTCGCTGGTCTTGGAAGCGACTTCCTTGACCATCTGGGCGCCCATGTTCTGGAGCTTGTCCTTCAGCTCGATTTCCTTGGCGACGGACACGCCGTCCTTGGTCACCGTGGGGGCGCCGAACGAGCGCTCCAGCACCACGTTGCGGCCCTTGGGGCCCAGGGTCACCTTGACCGCGTTGGCCAGGATGTTCACGCCTTCGACCATGCGAGCACGAGCTTCGCCGCCAAAGATCACGTCTTTTGCTGCCATGTGTATTTCTCCGGATTCTTTAAGAAAGGGTGTTCAGCGGTGGGGGCAGGACTTACTTCTGCACCACGGCGAAGAGGTCCTCTTCGCGCATCACCAGCAGTTCGTCGCCATCGACCTTGACGGTCTGGCCCGAGTACTTGCCGAACAGCACGCGGTCGCCGACGGCCACGTTCAGGGCGACGAATTCGCCCTTGTCATTGCGCTTGCCCGGGCCCACGGCCAGGACTTCGCCCTGGTCCGGCTTCTCGGCGGCGTTGTCGGGGATGAAGATGCCGGAAGCGGTCTTGGTCTCGTTTTCCAGGCGCTTAACGATCACGCGATCGTGCAGAGGACGCAGTTTCATCACATCTCCTTGATGTTGGTCGGTGCTTGCTTGACGGTAGGCGCCGCGGTAATGAGCGCCCACTCACATGCGATATGACTGACGGAGCCCGGAGGCTCCGTCGGATGGGTTAGCACTCTGTCGTTGTGAGTGCTAGCAGCGGGATTATAGGGTTGGGTTTTGGGCTTTCAAGAGCGCCCCTGGTTCAGCCCTAGCGGACGACCAACGGAAAGTCCATGCCGGTCGAGCTGACGACCGGGAACTGTTCCTCGGTGCGGTAGCGCTTGGACAGCTCGGGCAGGGTCTGCTCCACATAGACCATCAGCTTGCGGGCCGTGACGTCCGGGCCGCCGGCCGCGGCCTTGCCGGACAGGCCTTCGAGCAGGGTGTAGGTGAACACGCCATGGCCCAGATTCAACAGCTCGGCCGCCAGCTGCTCCTTGTTGGTCGCGGCAATCAGGTGGGTGCCGGTGGACCGCGAGAGCTGGGACAGCAGCCGCCGCTCCTCCAGGCCGCGGAAGCTGGCAATGGCGGCGCCCGACTTGCAGGCGTCGATCAGCACCACGACCTTGCGCGCCGGAATGGCCTTGATCGCCCGCGACAGCTCCTGCGAGGACAGGCCTTCGCTGCGCAGCTTGTCGGCCTGCTCGGGCTGGGTCACCTCGTGCGGAATGAAGTACCAGTCGTCGCCCAGGGTCTCGCCATGGCCGGCCAGGTAGACCACGACCACGTCCTCGGGCTTGCTGGCACTGAAGTCGGCGAGCTGGGCGAGGATGCCGGCGCGGGTGGCCTGACCGTCGTAGAGCTCGCTGACCGCGATGTCGGCGAACAGCTTGCGGCCCAGGGCCTTGAAAGTGTTGGCCACGCCGCGCGCGTCGGGCACCGAGAAGCTGAGATTGAGCTGGCTGTTGCGGTAGGCATTGACGCCAACGCTGAGCACGCGCAGCTTGGGCCTGTCCGGCCGCGCCGGGGCCTGCACCGTCAGCTCGGCCACGGCCGATTCCGTGCGGTCCAGCCCCAGGGCCACGGCCTTGACCTCGTTGCGTCCGCTCTCCAGTGCCAGCTCGAAATGCAAGCGGCTGGCCGGCGCGGCCGGCTTGGGCCCCACGGTCTGTACCACCTTGCCGTTGTGCATCAGCCGGACCTCGTCGACGCCGCCGCCCTGGTCCATCACATGCAGGTCCAGGCGCACGCTGTCCTCATTGACCTTGCTGCCGTCCGAGGGGCTGAGGAAGGCGACCACCGGCGGCAGCTTGAGCCCTTGGCGCGGGTCGGGCAGCGGGCGGACCCGGGGCTTGTCGGCCAGCGCGCTGATCACGCCCAGCGGATCGAAATAGCGCTCGCTGAAGCGCTCCAGCGGCAGGAACTCCGCTGCTTCGCCGGTCCCGCGGTTCACATGCCAGCCTATGTGGCGCTCACCGCCACCGCCGGCCGAGAAGCGGCCGTCCGGCGTCCAGGCCGCCCAGGCCTTGCCGTCCCCATGGGGATAGAAGGCCAGTGTCTCGGCGCCGTCCTTGCGTCGGAACCAGCGCAGCGTGCCGTCGCCGAATCCGGCCACCACCCAGTGCTGGTCGCGGCTGAGCTGGACGGCAAAACAGGGGGCCGGGATACGCACGTTCCAGAGCAGCTGCCCGTTGGCGGCGTACAGCCTCAGCCGGTGGTTGCTGCCGAGCGCAAAGCCGCGGCCGGACGGGTCAATCCCCAGGGCCAGCGAGACCTCGCCCTGGCCCAGGCTCAGGGCCCGGCCGGCCAGCTTGGGGCTGCTGCTGTCCTGCCAGTCGCGCACATCCAGCAGGGCGGCCGGCTTGTCGTCCAAGGGCTGGGCCGGACGCCACGCCGGTCCGGCCAGGTCGAAACGCACCGGGGCCAGGCCACCGAAGCGAGTGGCGAAGCTCAGCTCGCGGGCATCGCTGGACAGCCTCAGGCTGCTGCTGCCGGCGGCGACCGGCAGGCGGAAGTCCGGCCGCATCGAGCGGACCGAGGCGCCGCCGACCTGGCCCCAGCTGGCATCGCCCGAGGCGAACAGCACCTCGCCGCCCGCGCTCAGCAGGGCGGTGACCGAGTCGCTGGCCGCAGCAAGTTCGCTGCCGGACGCACGAGCCAGGTTCCAGCGCTGCACGCCATGGCGACCGGGCGCGCTGCGCCAGCTGCCGGCGGCCAGCAGCTCATTGCCCTGGCGGGACCAGGCCACGCAGGGCAGGGCGCCGCCCTCGAGCACCGGCGAACGCCAGACGGTCGCCAGCGTGTCCCCATGCAGCACCAGGGCCTGGGCCGTGTCGGCCAGTCCCAGGGCCAGCCGCTTGCCGTCCGGAGAAAACGCCAGGCCATGCGGCCGGCCGGCGATGCGCTCGGTCTTCTGCAGCCAGAGGCTGTTGCCGCGCAGCGCGTACTGGCGCAGCGCGCCGTCGTAAGCGCTGCTGACCAGCATCCGGCCATCGGGCGAGAAGGCGAGGCCGTAGGCATCGGCACCATAGGCCTCGTCGCTGCTGGTCGGGCGGGCGGTCTTCCAGTCGTCGCTGCTGGCATAGAGCCTGAGGCCGGCGCCGCCCCAGCTCAGCACGGCCAGCTGCTTGCCGTCCGGCGAGAAGGCCAGGGCATTGACCACATTGGGCAGGCCCTCGATCCGCCCGCGCATGCGGCCGCTGCGGCTGTCGAACAGGTAGACCTCGTTGTCGGCCGACCAGCCGGCCACGGCGGCCACCGTGCCGTCCGGGCTCAGCGCTGCGGCGTAGAGCTTGCCTTCATTGTCCGCGCCTATGGGCGGCCGCAGCACGCGCAGCAGGCTGCGGTCGGACAGCCGCCAGAGCCGCGCCGTCTTGTCCTCGGAAGCCGTGAGCAGCAACTCGCCGCGCGCATCGGTGGCCAGGGCCCGGATCGCTGCGACATGGGTGCCGGCCTCGACCCGCAGCATGGGCTGTACAGCCTCCTGCGCGCCAGCGCTGCCCAGCGCCCCGACCAGCAGGACGAGCGACAGCCAGCAGCGCAGCAGTGCCATGGCCGGCGCCTAGCCGCTGCAGGCCAGCAGCTTCAGTTCGACACGCCGGTCCAGCGCGTCCGAGGGATCGTCCTTGCCCGTGCCTATCAAGGTGGCGCGCGAGCCATAGCCCACGGCCAGCGAACGCTTGGCCAGGCCGGCCGACTCGTCGACCAGACGCTTGCGCACATATTCCGCGCGCAGGGCCGACAGCCTTTCGTTGATCAGCTCAGGCCCGCCGCGGCTGGCGTGGCCGCCGACCTCGACGCAGGACTTGGCCTCGGCCAGGCGCTGGGCGATCAGCTTCAGCCACAGGTGATTGGGCGCGCCCCGGCCATCGGCCGGCAGCACGGTGGAACCGGACGTGAAAGTGAACTGCATGGACAGCTGGCCCTGGGCCAGGCCGTAGTCCACCAGCTTGCCGAAGCTCTGCGCCGTGGCGTCACGCAGCCCCAGCTTCCAGTTGCTGAGGTAGAGACCGGTCAGCACCCGCAGCTGCTGGCCCGCGCCCATGCTGCCGGCCTTGTTGAACAGGGCCAGGGCGTTCTTGTACTGCTGGGCGTTGTAGGCGCGGACCGCCTCGTCGATCAGGCTGGAGACCACCAGGCCCTCGACATAGCTGGGCTGTATGGAGTCGCCCGGCTTGGAGGCCTGGCAGGTCTTGACGTAGCCCTCGGTGACCGGGTCGCGGGTCCAGGCCGGCGCATCGGCGAAGAAGGGCGGCGGCGTGGCGTCCACGCCTTCCATCTTGGAGCGGGTCACGGCCTTGCTGACCAGCTTGCCGGACTTCAGGTCCACCATCACCAGGCAGAAGCGGTACATGTCGCGCTCGCCCTCGGTCTTGCCTTCCTGGTTGATGGGCGTGAAGGTGCCGACGATCAGCAGCGGCGACTGCGCCAGGTTGCCGGCATTGAAGGGCTTGACCTCGAACTGCGGATAGCTGCTTCTAGCCAGCTGGACGATGCGCGTCTCCATCGCCTGCGTGGTCTTGGTTTGCATGCGCGAGACGCCGTCGACCAGCGGATCGACCAGCACCGTGTAGCGCGTGCTGCCGGCTTCCAGCGGGGCCAGGTTGGCCTTGGAGAACAGCGTGTTCGCGGCACCGAGCACCGCTTCCGCATGGGGCTGCGTCGGGGGCGGCGGTGGAGGCGGGGGCGGTGGGGGTGGGGGTGGAGGCGGCGGCACCGGGGCCGGCGCAGGCACCACGGGCGCCGCGGGCGCGGCGGCCGGCGTTGCAGGCGGTGGTGGCGTGCTGCAACCCAGCAGCAGGGCCATCAGTCCCAGACTCACGGCCGCAAGGCGGCGGTTGCTCAGGCTATCGGCGGCGTCCATCGCAGGCCTCCGGCGTGACAGAGGGCGGTTATAGCCCGCTCCGCCGGTTGTGTAAATTCCGCGCTCGATGCACCTGCTCAATCTTGATTCCAAGACCTGGCTTCTGGCAGCCATGGCCGGCTGGGCCGTGGCCGCAGCCCAAGCGGGCACCGGCAATGTCTGTGCGTCGGCAACGGCCACGCTGCCCGTCCGCTCGCCGCAGGCCTTGACCGGCACGGCCTTTGCACAGCAGGTCTCTGCGCTGAACGATGCGGAGCGGGAGTTGGCGATCCGCGAGGCCTTGCTGGCCGGCAACCTGCCCGACTTCCTCCGCCGCGCCGTGCCGCTTGAAATGCAAGGTGAAGGCCGCGACGGCGTGCCGACTCGGCTGGTCCTGTGTGTGCTGCCCGACTACCTCGCCATCGGCAGCGATGCCGATTTCCTGCGCATGCCCATGGGCCTGGACACGGCCCTGGGCCTGGCCCGCGCGTTCGGTTTCAGCCTGCCGACGCGCCGCATCGTCGACGCCATCTATTTGCAAGCAAGCGTCCGACTCGCGCCCCAACCCCTGCCGCCCGGCGAGCAGATGCGCAGCACGGCCTACTACCTGCGGCATCAGCAGATCCTTCAGCAGCAGTGGGTCGAAGCCGGTGCCGCCCCAGGCCGACTGGCAGCCGGCCACAAGAAGGACCTGGTACTGAGTCGACGGCTGTGGCTGCAGCCCGGCCGAGTGGCGATCTATGGCTGGCACCGTGAGGTGGGCTTGCCGATCCAGCCGCTGAGCCTGGTCCATGCGGCGGCCTATGCCGACTACAGCCATGGGGTTCGACTGATCGCGCAGACCGCCTATCGCGACGGGCGCCCGGTCTCGCTGTTCGAGCTGCTGTCCGAAGAGCCCTGGTTCCGCCTGCTCAGCGACGAGGGCCCGCTTCCCGCGGCCGGCGAACTGGTTCGCTCCGGATCGCCCTAGCGGTTCAGGGCTGTCAGCAGCAGCGCCTGGAGCCAAAGCAGCTGGGCTTCCGCTTCGTCAACTTCCTCGAGCGGCCGGTGCAGGTCGCCTTCCAGGCTGGCCTGGCTGTCGAGCACGGCGATGCCACTGTGCTGGCGCAGCTGTTCGACCACGGCCCCCGGCAGCCGCTGGCATTCGATGAGCTCATAGAGCCGGCCCAGCATGCGCGCCGTGGCCAGGGCGGATTCAGGGCGCAGGAGGCCGGCATGGCTCGGACGTATCAGCGCGACCTGCGCGCCCAGGCCCTGGGCGGCCTGGATGAACAGCCGGGCGGTCTCGTCTTCCGGCGTCTCAGTCAGCAGGCCAATGTTCTTGCCCTTCAGCAGGTCGCCGGCGTGCCCGCTTTTCCGCGCATGCCGCAGCGCCCTGGCGCTGGCCAGCAGGCTTGCGGTGTCGGTGGCTGTCATGGGCGCCAGCAAGGTGGTTTGCATCTTCTATGGTCGGGAATACATGCCCGTTTGAAGCAGGCCTTGGGGCATGCTAGTCACCGGGCCAGTGAAACCGTTGACAGCGATCAACAAGCGAGGCTCTGCCTGAGTAAACCCGGATCCCGCGACCGATCGTTACCGAGCGTTTACAAAGCGCTTGCCAACTGTTCCAAAACACCGGCTGCCGTTGTCATGCCATTGCCGAGCGGTTCCTAGACTGAGCTTCATCAAGTCCAGGAGTTGCACCATGATGAACAGCGCCACCGTCCTCGCCTCGTCCAATATCCTGCCGGCCCAGCGCCTGGCCGAGCATGCCCAGTCCGCGCGTCGCCATGCCGTGCAGCAGGCCCAGATCAAGACCAGCCAGCGGATCGCCGATGCCCTGGCCCTCGTCAGCGAAACCCTCAAGCCTCAGCGCCAGGTCGTCCGGGCCGGCGATGTGATCTGCCAGGCCGGCGAGCGCTTCCAGTGCCTGTACCTGCTGAACTCCGGTTTCGTGAAGATCATCAGCCTGGCCAGCGACGGCCGCGAGCAGGTGGTCGGCCTGCGCTTCCGTGGCGATTGGCTGGGCTTCGACGGCATCGCCACCCAGGCCTATGGCTGCGACGCCGTGGCCATGGACACCGGCGAGATCTGGGCCATCCGCTATGACGAGCTGCTGGCCGCCAGTCTGCATCGCCCGGCGCTGCTGGGCCTGCTGCACCAGTCCATGAGCCGCGAGATCGCCACCGACCGCGATTCGCTGATGTCGGTCTGCACACTCCCGGCCGACGCCCGTGTGGCCGACTTCCTGCGCTACTGGGCCGATTCGCTGGCCCAGCGAGGCCTTCGTACCGACCAGATCAAGCTGCGCATGACCCGGGCCGAAATCGGCAACTACCTGGGCATGACGCTCGAGACGGTGAGTCGCGCCCTGTCACGTCTGGCCAAGAACGGCCTGATCGAATTCGCCGAAGGTGGCCGGCGCGACATCCAGATTCCCGACGTGGCGGCACTCAGCAGCTTCGTCCAGGGCGGCATGGCACCGGCACCCAAGCTGCTTCAGTAGGCCTGCGAAGCAACGCCTCAGCCCAGCAGGCGCGCCATGGCGGCAGCCAGTTCGTCGCGGCCATAGGGCTTGCGCAGCAACTCCCATTCCGGCGGCGAGTCGCGGTCGGCCTCCAGCAGCTCGGACGAATAGCCCGACATCAGCAGCACGGCCATGTCGGGCCTTTGCTGCTGGGCCAGCCGCGCCAGCTCGGTGCCCCGAAGGCCGGGACCGAGGGCGATGTCGCTGAGCAGCAGGTCGAACGGTGGCGCTTCGCCGGCCTGCGGGGCCAGCAGCAACAGGGCCTGCTCGGCCGATGAAACCGCGTCGACCTGGCAGCCCAGGGCGAGCAGGAAGGTCTGGATGATGGCCCGCACCTCGGCATCGTCTTCGACCAGCAGCACACGCAGGCCCTGGCGCAGCGGCGGCGGAGGCGCATCGAGGTCCGCCTCGCGGGTCGGATGCCAGGGCTGCGGAATGTAGAGCGTCACCGTTGTGCCGGCGCCTTCGCTGCTGGCAATCGCGATGGCGCCCTTGGACTGCTTGACGAAGCCGTAGACCGTGGCCAGGCCTAGGCCGGTGCCGCGGCCGGCTTCCTTGGTGGTGAAGAAAGGCTCGAACACGCGTTCGCGCACCGACTCCGGCATGCCGTGGCCGCTGTCGCTGATCTCGATCTCGACGAAGCGGTCGCTCGCGGCGCTGGGGTCGTCCAGCTCGTTGCGCAGCTCGGTCGGCAGGGCGGCGCAGGGGCAGGCCTTGAAGCGCAGGCGGCCGCCCTCGTGCATGGCGTCACGGGCATTGATGGCGATGTTGAGCAGGGCGGATTCCAGCTGGCCGGGGTCGGCCATCACCAGCGGGCAGGCATCGGCCACCTCGAGCTCGATGTGGATGCGCTGGTCCAGCGTGCGGCGCAGCATGTCGGCCAGCGAGCTGAGCAGGGCCTGGAGGTCCACCGGCGCCGGCTGCAGCACCTGGCGGCGTGCAAAGGTGAGCAGCTTGCCGGTCAGCTCGGCGGCACGGCGGCTGGCGCGCGTGGCAGCCGCCAGCAAGGGTTGGGCCTGCGGCGACCGGGCCAGTGGCAGGTCTTCCAGCACCTGCAGATTGCCCTGGATCACGGTCAGCAGGTTGTTGAAGTCGTGGGCGATGCCCCCGGTCAGCTGGCCCACGCTCTCCAGCCGCTGTGCATGGTTCAGCGCGTCTTCGGTGCGGGCACGCTGCAGGCTGCTGGTCAGCAGATTGCCCAGCGATTCCAGGAAATGGACCTCGTCGTCGCCGAAGCGCTGGATCCGTGTCGAGCGCACCGTCAGCGCGCCCACCATGCGACCGCGCTCGACCAGTGGCACGGCGAGCGCGCTGTGCAGGCCGGCCTTCAGGTAGGCACTGGGCACGGCAAAGCGGCTTTCGGTGCTGTAGTCGGCCACCACCACCGGCCGGCCGGCGGCGACCACGAAGCCGGGGGGGGTGTCGGGCCGGTTGGGATGCCGCGTGCCTATGGGCTCGCCCGTCAGCAGGCCGACGCCGCTGGTGAGGGTGAATTCGTTGCGATCGGCGTCCAGCAGGAAGACCGCGGCCATCTCGACCTGCATGGCCTCGACCGCGATGGTGCTGACCCGCTCCAGCAGCAGCTGCGGGTCGCGGGTGTCGACCCCGAGCCGGCCGAGCTGGGCCAGGTGTTCGCTGTAGCGGGCCCGCTGCAGGGCCTGCTTGACGCGCGGATAGGCGCCTATGTCGCGGATGGCCGCCACCACCAGGCCCTGCTCGGGCAGCGGGCTCAGGGCGATCTCGACCATCACCTCGGAGCCGTCGCGGCGCCGGGCCACCAGGTCCATCTGCGTGCCCATGGGTCGCGCCCGCGGGGCCTTGCCATAGGCGTCGCGGTACTCGGCATGGCGCGGACGTATCGACTCGGGCACCAGGTCCTCAACCGTCAGCGCATGCAGCTCGTCGATGCTGTAACCCAGCAGCAGCGAGGCGGCCGAGTTGCAAAGCACGATATGGCCGGCCGCATCGACCAGCAGCAGCGCGTCCGGATAGGCCTGGAACAGCGAGCGGAACACCGTCGAGGCATCCATGCCGGCCGGCAGGGCCGGGGTTTCGCCGCCCGGCCTCATGAGGCGCTGCTGACCGGCGGGACCAGGATGTAGCCGGCGCCGCGTACCGACTTGATGAGCTGCGGCGTCTCCGCCTCGGGCTCCAGCTTCTTGCGCAGCCGCCCGACCTGCACGTCTATCGTGCGGTCGTAGGGCCCGGCTTCGCGCCCGCGCGTGTGCTCCAGCAGGAAGTCTCGTGACAGCACCCGGCCCGGATGGCGGGCAAAGGCCAGCAGCAGGTCGAACTCGCCGCTGGTCAGGGTCACCTCTTGCCCTGCGGGGCTGACCAGGCGGCGCGCGGCGGCGTCCAGCCGCCAGCCGGCGAACTGCAGGCATTCGCTGCTGCCGCCCGACTCCGGTGCCGCCGCGGGCGGTGCAAGCCGGCGCAGCACGGCCTTGATGCGGGCCAGCAGCTCTCGCAGGTCGAAGGGCTTGGTCACATAGTCGTCGGCACCGACTTCCAGGCCAACGACCTTGTCGATCGCATCGCCTCGGCCGGTGACGATCACCAGGCCGCAGCGCCAGTGCTCACGCAGCTGGCGGGCAATCGAGAAGCCGTCCTCGCCCGGCAGACCCAGGTCCAGCAGCACCAGGTCCGGTGGGTCTTCGCGCATCATGTCGATCAGGGCGCGGCCGCTGTGCAGCGGCGTGACGCGGAAACCCTGGGCCTGCAGGTAGTTGCCCAGCAGCTGGGTGATGTCGGGTTCGTCGTCAACGATGGCGAGATGCTGGGCCATGGGTCCTGCGGTCGGAACACGGGTGGGTGGTGCCTGGGCCGGAAGCCTAGCAGCAAGACCCGGCGCCCGGCTTACTTGAACAGCGCCGGCAATGTCAGCGAAAGCGGTGGCAGGAAGGTCACCAGGGCCAGGGTCAGCAGCAGGGCGCCGTAGAAAGGCCAGATCGAACGCATCACCTGACCGACCGAGATGCCGCCTATCGCACAGCCGACGAACTGGGTCGTGCCCACCGGCGGCGTGTTGAGCCCTAGGGCGCAGTTGATCAGCAGCATGATGCCGAACTGCGTGGGGTCCATGCCGGCCTGCTGGCAGATCGGCAGGAAGATCGGCGTGCAGATCAGGATGGTGGCCGCCATGTCCAGAAAGGTGCCCAGCAGGAACAGCAGCAGGTTGACCATCAGGAAGATGACCCAGGGCGAGCTGCTCAGCGACTTCAGCAATTCGCCGGTCTGCTGCGGCACCTCGTACAGCGCCATGAAGTAGCCAAAGGCCGACGAGATGCCGATCAGGAACAGCACCACGCCGGTGGTCTTGCAGGCCTTGGCGCAGGCCTGCATGAAGGCATGCCAGCCCAGCGAGCGATAGATCAGCGTGGTCACGGCCAGGGCCCAGAACACCGCCGTGGCGGCCGACTCGGTGGCGGTGAACACGCCGCTGAGGATGCCGGCCAGGATGATCAGCACCACCAGCAGGCCCGGCAGCGCGGCCAGGAAGCTGCGACCCACGGCGGCCCAGCCCGGGAAGGCGCCGTGCGTGGGATAGCCGCGCCGGCGCGCCACCAGATAGGCCGCGGCCAGGTTGCAGATCGTCAGCAGGAGGGCCGGCAGCAGGGCCGCCAGGATCAGGTCGAACACGCTGACCGCGGCCAGGCCCGAGGCGGCCAGGGCGTAGATGATCAGGTTGTGCGAGGTTGGCATCAGCGCACCGACCAGGGCCGCGTGAGTGGTCACGTTGACCGCGTAATCGGCGTGGTAGCCCTCGCGCTTCATCAGCGGGATCATCACCGAGCCCATGGCCGACACGTCGGCCAGCGGCGAGCCGGCCACGCCGCCGAACAGGGTGCAGCCCAGCACATTGCTCATGCCCAGGCCGCCGCGCACATGGCCCACCAGGCTGTTGGCGAAGCGGACTATGCGCTCGGCGATGCCGCCATGCAGCATCAGCTCGCCGGCGAACACGAAGAAGGGGATGGCCAGGAAGGAGAACACCTGCATGCCGCCCACCATCTTCTGGAACACGATGGCCAGCGGCAGGCCCTCGAACAGGATGGTGGCCACCGAGGCCAGGCCGATGGCAAAGCCCACCGGCACGCCCAGCAGCAGCAGCAGGGTGAAGCCGATCGCTAGAATGCTCAGGGCCATGCTGGCTCCAGTTCAAGGCCTTGCACCGAGGCGATCAGCTGCTCGATGGAGAACAGCAGGACCAGCAGGCCCGAGATCAAGAGCGGCAGGTAGTCCAGGCCTTCGGGCACGCCCAGCATGGGCTTGGCCTCGTCCCATTTCAGCAGGGTCCACTCCCAGCCCGACCAGGCCATCAGCGCGCCGAACAGGCCGACCAGCAGATGGATCAGGCGCTCGGCCCAGCGCCGCGGCCGTTCGGGCAGCAGCACCAGCAGCGACTCCAGGCCGAGATGCGAAGCCTCGCGCACGCCCACGGCCACCGCGAGGCCGGTGATGTAGAGCACCAGCAGCAGGGCCAGGGCCTCGGTCCAGGTGGGCGTGTCGTTGAGCAGGTAGCGGCCGACGACCTGGACCTGCACGCACAGCACGACGGCGATCAGCGCCACAGCCGCGATTTGCAGGGCCAGCCGCGACAGCAGGGCGCAGCTGCGGTGGAAGGCGGCCAGCATCAGCGCTGGTCCTGGATCGCCTTGACCAGGCGCTGGGCGTCGGGCGTGGCGGCGAAGCGGGCGTAGACCGGCGCCATCGCTGCGCGGAAGGCGGCGCGGTCGGTCTCGACGAACTGCACGCCGGCGGCCTTCAGCACGTCGGCCGATTTCTGCTCCTGTGCATCCCAGAGCTTGCGCTGCACCGCCACCGAGTCCTTGGCGGCCTGGCGGATCTGGGCCTGCTCGGCCGGGCTCAGCTTGTCCCAGATGCGCTTGCTCATCAAGAGCATCTCAGGTGCCATCGCATGCTCGGTGCGGGAATAGACCTTGACCGCCTCGAAATGCTTGAAGCCCTCGAACGAGGGCAGATTGTTCTCGGCGGCATCGATCAGGCCGGTGCGCAGGCCGGTGTAGACCTCGCCGATCGACATGGGTGTGGCGTTGGCGCCCATGGCGGCGACCAGGGCGACCCAGAGGTCTGACTGCGGCACGCGGATCTTCAGCCCTTTGGCCTCGGCCGGGTTGCGCACCGGCCGCTTGGCGTAGATGGAGCGGGCGCCGCTGTCGTAGAAGGCCAGACCGACGAAGCCCTGGGCCTCGCAGGCTTTCAGGATCTCATCGCCCACCGGGCCGTCCAGCACCTGGCGCATATGGGCGGTGTCGCGGAACAGGAAGGGCAGGACCGGCACTTGCGTCTTGGGGCACAGCGCATTCATGGGGCTGATGTTGACCCGCGCCATGTCCAGCGCGCCGACCTTGAGCTGGTCTATGGTTTCCTTCTCGTTGCCCAGGGCGGCCTTGTTGAAGACCTTGATCTTCAGCGCGCCGCCGCTGCTCCTGGCCAGCTGCTCCCCCATGTAGCGCACGGCCTGGACCGTGGGGTAGTCGTCGCTGTTGTGGATGTCGGCCGAGCGCAGCTCGCGGGCGCCGGCCGGCGCGGCCAGCAGCCCGGCGAGCAGGCAGGGCAGCAAGGGGAGGGAACGCAGGGCGGTGCGCATGGGCTTGTCTCCGCAAGGGCTCAGGGTAGACACCGTTTCTGGGCGAGGTGCTTGGCCAGGACAATATCGAAACACTGTTTCAGACGCATCGGTGGTTCCATGGATCCTCGGTCAAGGCCCTTGTCTTTTCGCTGCCGGCAGTTGGCCTGGCTGCTGCTGTTCGGCCTGGCCGGCACGGCGCTGGCGCAGCCACTGCCCACGCTGAACCGCGCGACCTACGACCATGCCGGCTGGGTCACGACGCCGGGCGGCAAGGGCGGCCAGATCCTGCGCGTGACCAACCTGGAAGCCCAGGGCCCGGGCTCCTTGCGTGCCGCGCTTGAGGCCAAGGGGCCGCGCATCGTGGTCTTCGAGGTCGGCGGCGTGATCGACATGGGCGGCGCCTCCTGGCGCATCAAGGAGCCCTTTCTCACCGTGGCCGGCCAGACCGCGCCCGACCCCGGCATCACCCTGATCAAGGGCGAACTGAACATTGGCGCGCATGACGTGGTGATCCAGCACCTCGCCATCCGCCCCGGCGAATACGGCCGGCCCAAGAAGGGCGGCGGCGACCATGACGGCATCTCCACCGTGGCCGGCGCGGCGCGGGTGATCGTGGACCACTGCAGCCTGTCCTGGGCCACCGACGAGAACCTGTCGGCCAGCGGCCCGCGCTTCGAGGGCGCCACGCCCGACGACTGGCGGCGCAACACCTCGCACGAGATCACCTTCAGCCACAACCTGATCTACGAAGGCCTGGCCCACTCGGTGCACGAGAAGGGCGAGCATTCCAAGGGCAGCCTGATCCACGACAACATCACGGGCCTGCTGATCTACGGCAATGTCTACGCCTCCAACCTGGAGCGCAACGCGCTGTTCAAGGGCGGGGTGCGGGCGGCCATGGTCAACAACCTGATCTACAACCCCGGCCAGCGCGCGGTGCACTACAACCTGGTCGAGCATGAATGGGCCGGCCACGAGCACCAACTGGGCCGCGTGACCCTGGTGGCCAATGCCTATCGTCAGGGACCGGACAGCCGCCCCGGCCTGCCGCTGTTCACGCTCGGCGGCGTCGGCGACGTGGAGCTCTTCTTGCAGGGCAACCTGGCGCTGGACGCCCAGGGCCAGGCCTTGCCAATGACCGGCCGCTACACCAGCGGCACGGCGCGCATCCTCGAATCGCGCGAAGCCTATCTGCCGACTGGCCTGCGCTGGCTGCCGGTCGAGCGGCTGGAGCAGGTGCTGCCCATGGTGGCCGGCATGCGGCCCTGGGCCCGCGACCCGATCGACTTCAAGCTGCTGTCCGACGTGGCCGAGGGCCGCGGCCAGATCATCGATTCCGAATCGCAGAACCAATACGGCCATCCACGCTACAAGCCCACGCGCCGCGCCTTCGACGTCGCGGCCTGGAACCTCGACGACATGAGCCCCAAGGCCGGCTGGGACAGCCTGTTCGTCGCGCGCAAGCCCAAGTCCTGAGCCGGTGACAATGCCTCTGATTTCTGGAGGCTGGATTCGATGATGGAAGGACTGCCGGCGACGTCCTGGCTGGTGCTGGGCGTGTTCTGCACCGTCTACCTGGGCATGATCCTGGGCGGCCTGCCACGGCTGCAGCTGGACCGCACCGGCGTGGCCCTGCTCGGTGCCATCGCCATAGTCGGCGCCGGCGTGATGACGCCCGAGGCAGCGGCCCAGGCCATCCACCTGCCCACCATCCTGCTGCTGTTCTCCTTCATGGTGATCTCGGCCCAGATGCGGCTCGGCGGCTTCTACGGCGCGGTGACCCGGCGCATCGCCGCGCTGAAGCTGGGCCCGGCCGGCCTGATGGGTGTGGTCGTTGCGGCCTCGGCCCTGCTGTCGGCCGTGTTCTCCAACGACATCGTCTGCCTGGCCATGGCGCCGCTGCTGCTCGAGGCCTGCCTGCGCCGACGCCTAGATCCCGTGCCCTTTCTGCTCGGCCTGGCCTGCGCCAGCAATATCGGCTCGGCCGCCACGCTGATAGGCAATCCGCAGAACATGCTGATCGGCGAGGTGCTCAAGCTGCCTTTCGGCGGCTATGCCTTGCAGGCGTTGCCGCCGGTGCTGCTGGGTCTGCTGGCGCTGTGGGGCTTGCTGGCCTGGCAGATGCGCGGCAGCGAGGCGCTTAGCGAGCATGTTCTGCCGCCGCCGGACGAGCCGCCGTTCGACGCCTGGCAGACGACCAAGGGCCTCGTCGTGGCCGGCGTGCTGGTGGTGGTCTTCCTGTTCAGCGACTGGCCGCGCGATGTGGCCGCCCTGGTCGGCGCCGGCCTGCTGCTGCTCAGCCAGCGCTTCCATTCCAGCCAGGTCATGGGCCTGATCGACTGGGAACTGCTGATCCTCTTCATGGGCCTGTTCGTGGTCAACGCCGCGCTGGAGCACAGCGGCCTGACCCGCGATGCCATCGCCGCGCTGCAGGCTGGCGGCGTGGACCTGTCCCAGCCCTGGCCGCTGTTCATCGCGACGCTGGGCCTGTCCAACCTGGTCTCCAACGTGCCGGCCGTGATGCTGCTGCTGCCCGGCGCCCATGCGCCTACGTCCGGCACCACGCTGGCCCTGGTCAGCACCCTGGCCGGCAATCTGCTGCTGGTCGGCTCCATCGCCAACCTGATCGTCATCGATGCGGCGCGCCGCGCCGGCGTGCTGATCGACTGGCGCCGCCATGCCCGCACCGGCGTGCCCGTGACCCTGGCCAGCCTGGCCGTCACGGCGCTCTGGCTGGCCTGGCTGGCCGGCCGCTGAACTTCGTCCCTGCCGAAAGTCACTTGCCAGGCTCGCGGGCTTTCTTCTACAGTTGTAGTACGACATCTGTAGAAGAACCGCCATGGATGAAGAGAGAAGCAACGACCTCGCGCTTTCGGAACTGCAGCTGACGCTGATGCGCGTGCTGTGGGCGCGCGGCGAGGCCAGCACGGCCGAAGTGGTCGAGGCCCTGCATGAAAGCGGCCGGCCCTTGGCCCACACCACCGTGGCTACCTTGCTCAGCCGGCTCGAGAAGCGCGGCCTGATCAGCGCCAGCCGCGACGGCCGCCAGCTGCGCTACGTCGCCCTTGTGGACGAGCCCGAGGTGCAGCGCTCCATGGTGTCGGGCCTGCTCAGCAGCCTGTTCCAGGGCCAGCCCAGCCGGCTGATGAGCCACTTGCTCAGCGAAGGCGAGATCGCCGACGACGACCTGGCCGAGATGCGCAAGCTGCTGTCGCGCCGAGGAGGCCGCCATGCTTGAAGCACTCACCAGCTGGCTCGTCAACTACCTGCTCCACAGCACGGTGCTGCTGGCCGGCGCCGCGCTGGCCGAGCGCCATCCGCGGCTGCGCAACGCGCTGGCCGCGCGTGAGCTGCTGTGGCGCATTGCCTTGTTCGGTGGCCTGCTGAGTGCGACGGCTCAGGCGCTGGCGCCTTCGGCCTTCGAAATGGCGCGGCGCTTCCAGATGCCGGCGATCAGCTCGGCGGCGGAACCCAGCAACGTCGGCCTGGTCTTGAGCTCGGTAGAGCCCCCGCTGCTGCGCCGCGAACCGGTGGCGCCGGCCCAGGCCGCCAGTTCCGAGAAGATCGAGGAGCAGAGTCGGCAAGACCTGCCCCTGCCGTCCCGCCTGGCCAATGCCGCCGGCCTGCTGACCCTGGCCTGGGCCCTGGTGGCGGTCGCTTCCATCGTTCTGCTGCTGCTGCGCCTGGGCCTGCTGCATTGGCGGGTCGGGCGGCTGCAGGTCGCCGCGGATCGCTGGCAGGACAGCGCCTCGCGCCTGGCCGAGCTGGCCGGCGTGCGCACGCCGCCGCTGCGCCTGAGCGAGCGCTGGACCAGCCCGCTGGTGGCGCCCGGCGGCACGGTCTGCCTGCCGCGCTGGCTGGCGCTCAAGCTCGATGCCGGCCAGTGCGAAGCGGTGCTGGCCCATGAGATCGCCCATCTGCAGCGCCGCGACCCGGCCTGGCGCCTGGCCGGCCAGGCTGTGGCCGCCTTGGGCTGGCTGCAACCGCTCAACGGCCTGGCGCTGCGCCGGCTCGACGAGCTGGCCGAGCTGGCCTGCGACCGCTGGGCGGCCCAGGCCTCGGGCCGGCCGCGCGCGCTGGCCGAGAGTCTCTATGCCTGCGCCGAGCAGATCGTGGTCCGCCGCGCGCGGGCCCCGCGCCTGGCCATGGCCATGGCGCGTTCCGAATCGGCGCTGCTCAAGCGCATCCGTTCACTGCTGGAGGACCAGAACATGACCACAACGAATCAAGATGGGGGCGAGGCCGTGGTGGCGAAGAAGCAGGGCTTCAAGTGGCGCTGGCTCGTGCTGGGCTGCGTGTTGTCGGCGCTGTTCGGCGCCGTGGCCGTGCCGGCCGTGGTGCTGGGCCGCATGGACCATGACTGGATCGTCGAGCTGGAGGACGGTGTCAGCTTCCATCGCGGCCTGCGCATGGTCTTCAACAACGACGGCACCTCGACCCGCATCAGCGTGCGTGGCGGCGAGCTGAAGTTCAATGAGGACGAGGACGAGTTGCTCGCCATCGATGGTTCGGTCCGCATGACCGAGCAGAAGGGCGGCATGCGGCGCAGCGTCAGCATCGAGAGCCAGCCGGACGGCAAGCTCAAGCAGATCTACAGCGTCAACGGCAAGGTCCAGGCGGTCGATGCGGCCGGTGCCGAATGGATCAAGGGCATGACCAAGGCCCTGGCCGAAAGCGCGGTCAATGCCGACGAGCGCGCCCGCAAGCTGTTCAAGCGAGGCGGGCTGGAAGCGGTGCTGGCCGATTGCGAGAAGCCGGGCCAGGACCACCATCGCCGCAACCGCATCCAGGCGCTGCTCAAGCTGTCCGACGTGGGCAAGCTGGATGCCAAGACCGCCGGCCGCCTGATCGCCGCGGCCGCGCAGATCGATTCCGACTACGAGCGCCGCGAGTCCATGGTGGCGCTGATCGGGCACCAGCCGCTGGAGGCGGCGCAGCAGGTGGCCCTGCTGCAGACCACGGCCAAGATGGGCTCGGACTTCGACCGCCGCACGGTGCTGGAAGCGCTGGCTCCGCAGCAGCTGGAGCAGACCGAGGTGCTGAATGCCTGGTACGGCGTGCTCAAGGCCATGGGCTCGGATTTCGACCAGCGCACGGCCATAGAGAAGCTGATGGACCGTCGCCCGCTGGGCAAGCCTAGCGTGGACGCGGCACTGGAAGCCAGCCGCCTGCTGGGTTCGGACTTCGACCGCCGCACGGCCCTGCAGCACATCGCGCCGCATCTGGACCTGGCGACGCAGCTGGAAGCCTATGTGCAGTCGGCCTCAGCCCTGGGCGGCGACTTCGATCATCGCGAGGCGCTGATGACGCTGATAGCGCGCGGACCGCTGGACAAGGCCGGCACCCTGATGGTGCTGAACGGCATGTCGCGCATGGGTTCGGATTTCGATCTGGCCACCACGCTGAAGGCGCTGGCCGAGCAGATGCCCGCAGATCCCGAAGTGCTGAGCCGCTACCGCAAGACGGCACGCAGGCTCAGCGACTTCGAGCGGGGCCAGGTCGAGAAGGCGCTGGACCGTCTCGACCGTGGCTGAGTAATCGCGGGAGCGATTACTTCTTCTTGGCGGCCGGCTTCTTGGCAGCAGGAGCCGGGGCCTTGGCGGCCTTGCGGGCAGCAGCCTTGGGGTCGACGGCGGCCTTGAAGGTGGCGCCGGCGGTGAACTTCGGCAGCTTGGCGGCGGCGATCTTGATCTTGTCGCCGGTCGAGGGGTTCACGCCGGTGCGGGCGGCGCGAGCGTGCTGCTTGAACGAGCCAAAGCCGGGGATCGTGACAGCGCCGCCCTTCTTGACGGTGGTGACGATGGCGTCCAGCAGGGTTTCCAGCACGCGGCCGGCTTCGGCCTTGCTCAGTTCGTGCTTGCTGGCCAGGTGTTCAATCAGTTCCGATTTGTTCATTGTCTACAGTCTCATTGGGATGACGCCCGACCATCTCGGGCGGCGTGATTGTCGCTCTAGCCGGCAAGCACCCGATTCCCACCATCCAGCTTGGCTTTTTGCAAGGCGGCATCGGCACTTTCGACCAGGCGTTCAAGCTCATGACCGCGGGCCTCGGACCCGGCCAGGCCCAGGCTGGTCGTGTAGTTCAGTTCGGCGTTAGGCAGCTGGATGCGCGACTCGACCACCTGCTTGCGGACCCGCTCGCAGACCTTGGCCGCGATGCCCGCATCGACACCGTCCAGCAGCACCAGGAATTCCTCGCCGCCGTAGCGCACCACCATGTCGCCGGGCCGCAGCTGGGCCAGCAGCAGGGTGGCCAGCTGGCGCAGCACCTCGTCGCCGGCACCCGGTCCGAAGTTGGAAGTGATGTGGTCGAAATGATCGACCTCGATCAGCACCAGCACCACGCCGCGGCCCGAGCGGCGAGCCCGTTGCAGCATGCGCTGGCCCAGGCTGTCCAGGCCGGCGCGGTTGTAGGCGCCGGTGACGCGATCGGTCAGCGAGAGCCGGCGCAGCTCCTCGGCATAGCGGCGCGTGATCATCAACACCAGACCGAAGGCGATGCAGACCTGGGCTGGCGGGATCATGAACAGCGTGGCGTTCATCACCAGTTCCTGGTCGGCCTGCTCGCTGCCGAACAGCAGCAGCCACAAGGCCCGCATCATCAGCACCAGGCCCAGCACGACGAAGCCGCCGGCGCTGACCCACATCACCGGCCGGATGCGGTCGCGCACGCCCTGGACCAGGGTGACGGCGCAGACCAGGGACAGCAGGCCGAAGCCGAAGCCGGTGACGATCAGCCGTCCGTTCAGGCTGGGCTCGGCCCAGACGAAATAGGCCGGCAGCGCCATGGCGGCAAGGGTGATGGCGGCAATGGAAATGCGCGACAGCTCCAGCCCGCAGAAGCGCCGCAGGCCACGCCAGACCAGGGCCTGGCCCAGGCCCATGAAGCCATAGCCCAGCACCGCATGGAAGAACACCGGCAGGCCGGTCTGTATGCCCACGGCCAGACCGAGGCAGGCCACCACGTTGCCCAGGGCCCAACTGCGCAGTTCGGCATGGCGCCCGATCATCAGGGCGGCGATCACCAGCAAGCCGGTGGTCAGCAAGGTGAACAGGACTTCAACCAGCAGCAGCGTCGATTCGTGGAGCATGGGCAGCGAGGTCGGTGGGCCGGCCCAGTCTAGGGCAGGGCGGTGCGCTTGTGGTGTGCTGCACGCACCAGGCGATCCTGCTACGCTGCGCCGCTGTTGCTAGTTGTCGATCAGGAGCCTTGCCGATGCCGCAACTGAACATCAATGGCGCGCTGCGCGAAGTCGAAGCCGAACCCGACACTCCCCTGCTGTGGGCCCTGCGCGAGCAGATGGGCCTGACCGGCACCAAGTACGGCTGCGGCCTGGCCCAATGCGGGGCCTGCACGGTCCACATCGACGGCCAGGCCACGCGCTCCTGCGTTATGCCGGTCTCGGCGCTCAGCCCCAAGCAGAAGATCGTCAGCATCGAGGGCCTGTCGGCCCAGGCCGAGCATCCGGTGCAGAAGGCCTGGTACGAGCTGGACGTGCCGCAGTGCGGCTTCTGCCAGAGCGGCATGATCATGGCCGCCGCGGCCCTGCTCAAGACCAAGCCCAAGCCCACGGACGCCGACATAGACGCGGCCATCACCAACATCTGCCGCTGCGGCACCTACAACCGGGTGCGCGCCGCCATCCACCTGGCGGCCGGCCAGACGCCGCGCAAGAGCATCCCCATCGCCATCGTCGACCAGGGGAGCCAGGCATGAGCACGGTCACCACGCGACGCGAGTTCCTGCTGACCAGCGGAGCGGCTACGGCCGGCGGCCTGCTGGTCGGCTTTCAGGTGCCAGGTCTTGCCCAGCCGGTGCAGCCGGACGAGCTCAATGCCTGGGTCGTGGTCAAACCCGACGATACGATCGTGATCCGCATCGCTCGCTCCGAGATGGGCCAGGGCACGCTGACCGGCCTGGCCCAGCTGGTGGCCGAGGAGATGGAGTGCGACTGGAACCAGGTCACGACCGAATACCCGACGCCGGGCCAGAGCCTGGCGCGCAAGCGGCCCTGGGGCAGCTTCTCCACCGGCGGCAGCCGCGGCATCCGCGAATCGCAGGACTATGTGCGCAAGGGCGGGGCGGCGGCGCGGATGCTGCTGGTGCAGGCGGCGGCGAATGAATGGAAGGTCGAGGCAGCCGACTGCCAGGCGCGCGAGGGCGTGGTCGTCCACAAGCCCAGCGGCCGTGGCCTGCGCTACGGCCAGTTGGCGGCCGCGGCTGCGCAGTTGCCGGCACCGACCGAGATACCGCTCAAGGACCCCAAGAGCTGGCGCCTGGCCGGCCGTCCCATGCGCCGGCTCGACACCAAGGCCAAACTGAATGGCAGCCAGGTCTATGGCATGGACCTGAAGCTGCACGGAATGTTGAACGCAGCCATCAAGGACTGCCCGGTGTTCGGCGGCAAGCTCAGGTCCTTCGATGCGACGGCCGTGCTGCAGCGGCCCGGCGTCAAGAAGGTGCTCAAGGTCGGCGACACGGCCGTGGCCGTGGTGGCCGACACCTGGTGGCGGGCCAAGACCGCGCTGGATCTGCTGCCCATCGAATGGGCCGAGGGCCCCAATGCCGGCCTGGACAGCGCCCAGATCGCTGCCACGCTGAAGGCCGGCCTGGAAGCCAGCGATGCCGTCGTCGGCAGCAGCAAGGGCGATGCGCGAGCCGCCATCGCGGCCAGCAGCCGGCGGGTCGAGGCGGTTTACGGCTATCCGTACCAGAACCATGCCTGCATGGAGGTGATGAACGCCACGGCGCGCTGGACCCCGGAGCGCTGCGAGGTCTGGACCCCGACCCAGAGCGGCGAGGCCGCCCTGGCCGCCACGTCTGAGGCTGCCGGCCTGCCGGCCACGGCCTGCGAGGTCTACAAGCTGCACCTCGGCGGCGGCTTCGGCCGGCGTGGCGCGACCCAGGACTGGGTCACCCAGGTTGTGAAGATTGCCAGGGAATTCCCCGGCACGCCGGTCAAGCTGATCTGGAGCCGCGAGGAGGACATGCAGCATGGCCGCTACCACCCGGTCACCCAGTGCAAGCTCAGCGCCGGCCTGGATGCCGAGGGCCGCGTCACCGGGCTGCACATGCGGATCTCGGGCCAGTCCATCGTGGCCGGCCTGTTCCCGCAGAACATCCGCGAGGGCAAGGACCCGGCGGTGTTCCAGGGCCTCAACGATGGTGGCGCCGAAGGCGCGCTGGGCTACAAGCTGCCGGCCCTGCTGATCGACCATGCGATGCGCAACCCGCCGGTGCCGCCAGGCTTCTGGCGCGGCGTCAACCTGAACCAGAACGCGGTCTACCTGGAATGCTTCATCGACGAAGTGGCGCATGCCGCCAAGCGCGATCCGCTGGCCCTGCGCCGCGAATTGCTCGCCGGTTCGCCTCGCCATCTGGCGGTTCTCAACGCCGTGGCCGAGCGCGCCGGCTGGGGCAAGCAGGCGCCCAAGGGACGCTACCGCGGCCTGGCCCAGATCCAGGGCTTCGGCAGCTATGTGGCGGCCTGCGCCGAGGTCTCGGTCAGCAAGAAGGGCCAGCTGAAGATCCACAAGATCACCGCCGCCACCGACCCCGGCCATGCGGTCAATCCGCAGCAGATCGCGGCCCAGGTCGAGGGCTCCTTCGTCTATGGCCTGTCGGCCGCGCTGTTCGGCGAATGCACGCTGAAGAACGGCCGCATCGAGCAGAGCAACTTCCATGACTACCCGGTCATGAAGATGGCCGACTGCCCGGCGGTTGAGACCGTGCTGGTGCCCTCGGGCGGTTTCTGGGGCGGCGTGGGCGAGCCCACCATCGCGGTGGCGGCGCCGGCCGTGCTGAACGCGATCTTTGCGGCCACCGGCAAGCGCATCCGCGAGTTGCCGCTGAGCAAGCACAGCCTGGCCACATGAAGCCGTTGGGCGTCGCCTTGCTGGCGGCCTGCGCCTGGAGCGCGCAGGCGGCCGAAGGCGATGCCGCGCGCGGCCGGGCCCTGGTGGCCAGCCGTGAGCAGGGCCTGTGCCTGCTGTGCCATGCGGCGCCCATCGCCGAGCAGCGCCAGCAGGGCAATCTGGCGCCCGACCTGGCCGGCGTGGCCAGCCGATTGACGCCCCAGCAGCTGCGCCAGCGCATGACCGAGCCGCGCGCCGGATCGATGATGCCGGTCTTCGGCCCGACCGCCGGTCTGCAGCACGTGGGCGAACGCTGGCGCGACAAGCCCATCTTTGATGCGCAGCAGCTGGAAGATGTGCTGGCCTATCTTCAATCTCTGAAATGAAGCGCCGCCACCTGCTCGCAGCGACCTTGGCCGTAGGCCTGCCCAGCGCCTGGGCCGACCAGGCCGAGCTGCGGGCCGCCATCCTCGCGTTCACCGGCGGCATCGAGCCTCAGCCCGGCCGAGTGGCGATAGAGATCGAGCCGCTGATAGAGAACGGCAACGCCGTGCCGGTGATGCTGTCGGTCGATGGAGTCGGCATCCAGCGCCTGGCCCTGTTCAGCGAACTCAATCCGCTGCGCGAGGTCGTGCAGTTCGAGTTCGGGCCAGGCGCCTTGCCGCGGGCCTCGACCCGCATCCGCCTGGCCACCAGCCAGCAGCTGGTGGCCGTGGCCCGCGCGGCCGACGGGCGCTGCTGGCAGGCCTCGGTCGAGGTGCTGGTCACGCTGGCCGCCTGCATCGAGGGCTGAGGAACGTTCATGGCCCGCGCCCTGATCACGCTGCCGCCCGAGCCGCCACGCGCCGGCGAAGCCTTCGAGGTCCGCTGCCTGATCGCCCATGCGATGGAGACCGGCTTCAGGCGCGGCGACGAAGGTGCCCTGCTGGCACGCAATATCCTGCGCCGCTTCGAATGCCGGCTGGACGGCGAGCTGCTGTTCGCGGCCGACCTGCATCCCGCGGTCTCGGCCAATCCCTACCTGGCCTTCTGGCTGCAGATTCAGCGCGGCGGCGAGCTCAGCTTCGAATGGCGCGGCGACCAGGGATTCCAGCACCGCGAGACGCGGCGGCTTCAGCTGCGATGAAAGTGCTGCTGCTGGCCATGCTGTGCGGCGCCGCCATGGCGGCGGACTCCGGCCTGCAGCAGCTCAGCCCGGCCCTGCAGGCCATGCAGCGCGACGACAGCCAGAACCCCGGCATGTTGTGGGCCCAGCAGGGCCGCGAGCTGTGGACTCAGGCGCCCGCCAACGCACAGGCCTGCGCCGGCTGCCACGGCGCACCGGGCGCCCTGGCTGGCGCGGCGGCGCGCTACCCGCGGTTCGACGCCGGCAAGCCCCTGACGCTGGCTGCCCAGATCGAGCGCTGCCGCAGCAAGCGCCAGGGCCAGGTCTTGCGCGAGGACGAGCTGCTGGCGCTGGAGACCCTGGTGGCCCTGCAGTCGCGCGGCCAGCCGCTCAAGGCCGATACGGCGCTGGCGGACTGGCAGCGGCGCGGCGAGCAGCTCTACCGCCAGCGTATCGGCCAGCTCAATCTGTCCTGTGCCCAATGCCATGACGACAATGCCGGCCGGCGCCTGGGCGGTGCGCTGATACCGCCCGGCCATGTGGCGGCCTATCCGCAGTACCGGCTGGAATGGCAGGCCCTGGGCGGCCTCAGTCGCCGGCTGCGCAACTGCCAGGTCGGTGTGCGCGCCGAGCCGCTGCAGGGCGACGAGCTGCTGGCCTTGCAGGCTTATCTGGCCAAGCGCAGCACCGGCCTGCCGCTGGAAGCACCGGCAGTGCGACCTTAGTCAGCCAGGCGCCACTGGTTGCGCCCGGCCGCCTTGGCCTTGTAGAGCGCCACGTCGGCCTTGCGTATCAGCTCCTCGGCCACGGCGCCCTGCTGCGGATGCAGGGCCAGGCCCAGGCTGGCGCTGATGGGCGCATCCGGGCTGGCCAGCCGGGCGATGCGCTCGACCACCTTGGCGGCGATCAGCAGCGCATCCTCGGGGCTGTGCAGGTTCTCGGCCAGCAGCACGAACTCGTCGCCACCCAGCCGAGCCACCGTGTCGTCGGCGCGCAGCGTCTCGGCCAGCGTGCGGGCCACCTGCTGCAAGAGCTGGTCGCCGCGCTCATGGCCATGGCTGTCGTTGACCGCCTTGAAGCCGTCCAGGTCCAGCACCATCAGGGCGAAGCACTGGGGCCGCCGCGCGCTGCGCTTGAGCGCCTGGCCCAGGCGGTCCATCAGATGGGTACGGTTGCCAATGCCGGTCAGCGAATCCTGGCTGACCAGCTGGCGCAGCCGCTCGGCGCTGCGCTCGCGCTCGGTCACGTCATGCAGCAGGGCATAGCCGCCGTCGGAATGGCCCTCGAGCCGGCGCGGCACCATGGCGATCTCGAACACATGCTCGGCCTGGCCCTCGCCCAGGCCGAAGCGGGCCTGGTGGCGCAGGCTCTCGCCGGTCAGGGCGCGCTGCAGCAGCGGGCGCAGCTCGTCGAAGGCATTGGGGCCGAACACCTCCTGCAGCGGCCGGCGGTTCAGCTCCTCGTCGCTGGGGCCGAAGAAGCGGGCGAAATGCCGGTTGGCCAGCACGCAGCGCAGCTCGGCATCGAACTGGCAGATCAGGGCCGGCATGGCCTCGACCAGGCGCTGCAGCTCCAGCTCGCGGGTGCGCACCGTGGCCAGGTTCTGCTCGGCCAGGCGGCCCAGGCGCAGCGCCTCGTCCATGCGTTCCTGGAAGACCTTGAGCAGGTTCAGCGTCAGCGTCAGCGCCACGGCCAGGATCAGGCATTGGGCCAGGGCCAGCGTGAACGAGGGGATGGGCGCCATGGGCTTGAGCCAGCCCATCGCTTCGGCGCCGGCCATGGCCAGCAGGGCCAGGGCCGAGGCCCCGGTGAAGACCTTGGCCCAGGCCGCGCCCAGCAGCCAGCCGGTGAAGATCACGATCAGCGGATAGGCCAGCAGGATGGGCGTGCGCACGCCCTCCACCCGGAAGCCCATCAGCGTGGCGATGGCCCAGCCGCCACAGGCCAGCAAACCCAGCGTGTGCAGCGGCTGGCGGCGGCGCAGGTGGACCAGGCTGACGACGCTGAGCAGGGCCAGCAGGCCCGGGCCCAGCAGGCGGCTGGTGGGCAACTGGCCCTGCCACCACATGCTGGCGCCGAAGATCAGACTGCCGGCCAGCAACACGCTCAGCGAGGTGCGCAGCAGGCGCATGCGGGTCTCGTCTATCGCAGCAGACATCAGCCTCGGTCGGGGTGGCCTGGGACCGGTCCAGCATATGCGCCTGCCACGGCGCGACCACGGTGTTTCTACTGCCGCAGCTTCAGGCGACAGCGCCGGGAGCCGGGCTCATTGCCGGCGCAGCCGCCGGTGAGTGGCGCGGGCATGCGGCACCCAGTCCAGCCGGGCCCAGCGCCGCCACATCAGCAGGCCGCGCACCCATTCATCGGCTGCATAGGCCAGCCAGATGCCCACCAGGCCGAACTGCCAGCCCAGCAGCCAGCTGCCGCCGGCCAGCACCAGCAGCATGGACGCAGCGCCAGCCATCACCGGATAACGCGCATCGCCAGCGGCACGCAGCGCATTGATCACCACGAGGTTGAAGGTACGGCCCGGCTCGAGCAGCACGGTGATCCACAGCAGGGTGCTGCCGGTGGCGATGATCTGCGGGTCGCTGGTGAACAGGCGGAGCAGCCAGGGTCCGGCCAGTGCCGCCGCCAGCGCGACGAGCACGCTGACCGCCAGGCCACGGGCCAGGGCTTTGCGGACCAGTCGGTGCGCCTGGTGCAGCTCGCCGGCGCCAATCAGGTGGCCGACCACGATCTCGGCCGCGAAGCCGGTGGCCAGCCCGAACAGCAGGATGAAGTACATCAGCTGCAGCGTGTAGGCCTGTGTGGCCAGGGCGCTGGCGCCCAGCTTGCCGGCCACCGCCACGCTGACCATGAAGGCCAGGCGATAGCCAATGTTCTCGGCCGCGCCCGGCAGGCCTATGTGCAGCATGGCGGCCAGCTCGGCGCGCGGTAGCCGCCACCAGTCGGCGGCGCGCGGCACCAGGTCCAGGCGCAGCCTCCACAGCCACAGATGCAGGGCCACGCCCAGCACCCGGCTGACCAGCATGGCCCAGGCGAAGCCGCTCAGGCCCAGCCTGGGCATCAGCAGCCAGGCCAGCAGCAGATGGCTGGCGTGCATGGCCACGATCACGGCCAGGGTGTCACGGGTGCGCAGGTGGGCGCGCATCACGCTGGCCATCGATGAGTTCCAGGCATCCAGCAGCAGGGCCGGCGCCAGCACCTGCATGAAGGGCAGGGCCAGGGGCAGCACCTCGGCCGGCGCATTCATCAGGCGCAGGAGGCCCTCGGCGCCCAGCCAGGTCAGCAGGGCGATGAACAGGCCCATCCAGCTGCTGGCACCCAGGGCGGCGCGGGCCAGGGCGTCGGCCTGGTCGCGCCGGCCGCCGCCCAGGCTCTGCGTGATCACCACGCTGATGCCGGCGCCTATCAGCCGGAACAGGATGAAGAGCATGGCCACCACGTGGTTGGCCAGGGCGAATGCCGCACCGCCGGTGTCCGACACGCGCGCGGCCAGGGCCGTGCCAAGCATGCCGACCGCAATGCCGAGGCAGAGTTCGAGAAAAAGTGGCCAAGCCAGTGAAACAAGGCGCGGTTGGGCCTGCGTCATGTCAAGCAATGCAAAAGGGCCGGACTTAAGCTGCCGGCATGGGGCGCCATTGTGCGGACGTAATGCGATGAAACCGAGCTGCTGCCGTTTGCTGGCAACGCTGGGCGGGCTGCTCGGCCTGGCCCTGGCTGGCACGAGCCGGGCGCAGCCGCCGGCCTCGGCGCCGGCACTGCCGGTGCTGCACATGCTGGTCGACAACACGGCCGAGATGCCGCAGGCCCTGATGGAGCAGGAGCGCCTGGTCGACGGCATCCACCGCGACGTGGGTCTGGCCCTGGCTGTGCGGCTGGGGCGCGAGGTGCGGTTTCGGGTCCTGCCGCGCAAGCGCCTGGCCGATGAGCTGGTGGCCGGCAGTCAGGCCGACATCGTCTGCGGCTACTTGCCCGACTGGCTGCCCGGCGCGCTCGACTGGAGCCGCCCCTTCCTGCCCGACGAGCAATTGCTGCTGACCAGCCGGGTCGCGCCGTTCCCGCGCCAGCTCGAAGAGCTGAAAGGCCAGCGGATCGGCACCGTGCTGGGCTTCGTCTATCCGGAACTGCAGCAGATCCTGGGTAGCAGCTTCGTCCGCGACGACGCTCCCGACGCCTCCGCGAACCTGCGCAAGCTGGCCGTGGGCCGGGTGCGCTATGCGGTGGCGGGCCGCCTGCAGCTGGACTACCAGCTGCGCCTGGGCAGCTACCAGCTGAGCCTCTACCGGCCTCAGGTGATTTCCAGCTACCAGAGCCAGTGCGCGCTGTCTCGCCGCAGCACTCTCACGCTGGCCGAGCTGAACAAGGCGATCACGGCACTGCAGGCCGATGGCGGCCTGCAGCGCATCCTCGCGAAATACCGCTGAACCTCGACTCGGTCGGGGCTAGTCGACTATGGCGGCATCGACCAGGGCGCTGATCATGCGCCGGTAGTGCCAGCGTATCGGCCCGGGCGTCGCGGCCATGAAGACGACCACCAGCTGCTCCTTGGGATCGACCCAGAAGTTGGTGCCCAATGCACCGGACCAGCCGAATTCGCCCGGCGAGCCCAGCATCTGCGGGCCGCCTGCTGTGGTGCGGACCGCCATGGTTAGGCCAAATCCATAGCCAGCGCGCGATGGGTCGGACTTCCCGACCTGGTTGACGATGCCAGGGTCCAGGTGGTCGGCCGTCATGTAGTCGACCGTCTTGCTGCCCAGCACGCGGGCGCTGCCCAGCTGGCCGCGGTTCAGCAGCATCTGGCCGAAGCGCAGCATGTCGGCCGCCGTCGACACGGCGCAGGCCCCGCCGCATTCGAACTTGAGTGGGACGGTACGGTCCAGGGCATTCTGGGGATTGCCCGTGCCCGGCTCCTTGGCCAGCACCTTGGCGACGCGGCCCGCCTGGGCGGCCGGTACCACGAAGCCGGTGTCCTGCATGCCCAGCGGCTTGCAGAGGCGCTGTTGCAGGAACGCGCCCAGGGTCTGTCCTGTCTCGGCCTCGATGACCAGACCCAGCACGTCGGTCGAGAAGCCGTATTCCCAGACCGTGCCCGGCTGGTGCAGCAGCGGTGCCTTGGACAGGCGTTCGATGAACTCCGCGCCGGTCATGGGCTCCGCCCATGGAAAGTTGCCAGGCGGCAGCATCCTCTGCACGCCCGATCCGTTGCGATTCCCGTAGCTCAGGCCCGAAGTGTGGCGCAGCAGATCCTGGATGTTCATGTCCCGTCGCGCCGCGACCGTCTCTAGCGGTGCGTCCGGTGCGGCATCGGGCTTGAGCACCGCCACCGGGAGCTTGGCCAGTGTCGGGAACCACCGGCTGGCCGGGTCGCTCATCTGCAAACGCCCTTCCTCCATCAGCTGCAGCACGCCCGCGCCGACCAGGGGCTTGGTCATCGAGGCGATGGAGAAGATCGCATCCCGCGGCATGGGCAGTCCGGCGGCCTTGTCCAAGTAGCCATAGGCCTGGTAGTGGACCAGCTTGCCCTTGCGCGCGATGGCGAGCACGGCGCCGGGCATGCGCTCCTTGGCGATCTCGGCTTGCAGCACCGTACCTATCTGGGCCAGTCGCTCCGAGGACATGCCCACCGCTTCGGGCTTGGCCCTGGGCAGGGGATCGGCCGCCCAGGCCGTTGAGCCCAGGGCGAGCAGCAGGCAGACGAGCCTAGATGAGCGAGTCACCATGATCCCCTCCTTTCGAGGACGGCCAGCCGAGCAGGCCCCGGGCCATGCCGAGGCGGCCGAGACCTTACTGCGATTGGCGGGGAGGGGCCAGGGGCGACCCGGGAATCGTCCTCAAATTGCAGGACGGTCCGGGCCGTGGCCGCTGATCAGCCGGCTTTGATGCGCTGCGCCAGATGGGCCAGCGCTTCCTCGACCTGGTCCACCAGCACCAGGCAGAGCTCGCCCGGCTGCAGCTTTTCGAGCGCGCGGTCGATGGCGACGAACTCGCCCTGGATCTCCTCGACGCTGCTGGTGCGCGCCGCGCCTTCCAGGCCGCGGCGCAACAGGGCCAGCACCTCGCCGTCCTCGCGGCCGCGCTGGCAGGCATCCTGGTAGAGGATGACCTCGTCGAAGGCCTTGCCGAGGATCTGGGTCTGGATCGTGATGTCCTCGTCGCGGCGGTCGCCGGCGCCCGAGATCACGACCGAGCGGCGCGTGGCCGGCATGGCCTCGACCGCGGCCACCAGCGCATGCATGGCATCACCGTTGTGGCCGTAGTCAGCGATCACGGTGGCGCCGCGGAAGTCCATCACATTGAAGCGGCCGGGCGCGTTGTCGCTGTCATTGGTGAAGCTGGCGACGCCGCGGCGGATGGTGTCCCAGTCGAGGCCCACGCCCCAGGCGGCGGCCACCGAGGCCATGGCGTTCTCGACCTGGAAGCCTATGGTGCCGTTGCGGGTGATCTGGATGTCGCGCAGCGGAATCGTCTCGCGCCAGGCGCCTTGCGCGGCCACCAGCTGCTCGCCATCGATGTAGACGCAGCGCTTGCCCTGCGAGCGGTGTGCGGCCATCAGCGGATGGTGGCGGTCGGCGGCGAAGAAGATGATCTGGCCGGGGCAGACGCTGGCCATATTGGCCACCACCGGGTCGGCCGCATTCAGCACCGCATAGCCGTTGGGCGCCACGTTCTGGACGATGACGCGCTTGACCAGGGCCAGTTCCTCGACCGTGTTGAGGAAGTTCATGCCCAGGTGGTCGCCGGCACCGAGATTGGTGACGACCGCGACCTGGCAGCGGTCGAAGCCCAGGCCTTCGCGCAGCACGCCGCCGCGGGCCGTCTCGAACACCGCGGCCTCGACGTCGGGATGCATCAGGACATTGCGAGCGCTCTTGGGGCCGGAGCAGTCGCCGCTATCGATCTGGCGGCCATCGACGTAGACGCCGTCGGTATTGGTCATGCCGACGCGCAGGCCCAGGGTGGCGAACAGATGGGCGATCAAACGGCTGGTCGTGGTCTTGCCGTTGGTGCCGGTGACGGCCACGACCGGGATGCGGCCGTCGTCGCCCTTGGAGGCGGTGGCGCCGTACAGGTGCGAGATGATGGCCTCGCCCACGTTTCGGCCCTTGCCGAAGCTGGGGCTCAGGTGCATGCGCAGGCCCGGCGCGGCATTGACCTCGACGATGCCGCCGCTGACTTCTTCCAGCGGCTGGTGCACGCTCTCGGCCACCACGTCGACGCCGCAGACATGCAGGCCCACGACTTGCGCCGCGGCCACGGCACGGGCGGCCACGTCGGGATGGACGTCGTCGGTTACGTCGGTGGCGGTGCCGCCGGTGCTGAGGTTGGCGTTGTTGCGCAGGATCACGCGGCGGCCCTTCTCGGGCACAGACTCGGGATTCAGGCCCTGCATCTCCAGGCGGCCGACCGCGATGTCGTCAAAACGGATCTTGGTCAGCGAGGTGGCATGGCCGTCGCCGCGGCGCGGGTCGGCATTGACCTTGTCGACCAGTTGCTTGACCGTGTGCACGCCGTCGCCGATCACATGCGGCGGATCGCGGCGGGCCGCGGCCACCAGCTTGTCGCCGACCACCAGCAGACGGTAGTCGCTGCCGGGCAGGAATTTCTCGACCATCACATGGCCGATCTCGTCGGCCGCCTTGTAGGCCGCTTCCAGCTGCTCGCGCGTGGTCACGTTGACGGTGACGCCCTTGCCCTGGTTGCCGTCCTGCGGCTTGACCACCACCGGCAGGCCGATGTCCAGGGCCACCTGCCAGGCCTCGTCGACCGTATCCACCGGGCTGCCGGTGGGCACGGGCACGCCGGCCGACTGCAAGAGGCGCTTGCACAGGTCCTTGTCCTGGGCGATCGATTCGCTGACCGCGCTGGTCGCGTCCACCTCGGCGGCCCAGATGCGGCGCTGCTTGGCGCCCCAGCCGAACTGCACCAGGCTGCCCTGTGTCAGGCGGCGGAACGGGATGCCGCGGACCACGGCCGCATCGACGATGGAGCCGGTGGACGGGCCGAGGCGCACGTCCTCGTCCAGTTCGCGCAGCTGGGCGATGGTCTTGTCGTCGTCGAAGCTGCCGCCGCTGGTGGCGGCCACGAGCAGCTCGCAGGCGGCCTTGAAGGCCAGGCGGCCCACGTCTTCCTCGCTGTACTCCACGACCACCTGGTAGGTGCCGGCCTCGGAGGTGGTGTGCGTGTGGCTGAAGGTCACCGGGCAGCCGGCCTGGGCCTGCAGGGCCAGCGTGGCCTGCTCCAGCACATGGGCCAGCGACATGCCGGCGCGCAGCGCGCCTATGCCGGGGAACAGTTCGCGCAGCCGGGCCTCGAAGCCGGGCTGGTCGGTGATGGCGAGCTCGGGGCCGCTGCAGCTCACCACCGCCTCGATGGCGGTGTGACGGCTCCACATATTGGGGCCACGCAGGGCGCGGGTGCGGGAGACTTCCATGCTGGGGGTTCTCTGCTGCTAGCTTGCGATTAGTGGTTCAGCGCGGGCACGAAGGTGTCGGCCCCGGCGGAGATCAGTTCAGGCGAGATGTTCAGCGCCCAGCCGGTGGCCACGGCCGCCAGCAGCGTGGCCGCATCGGTCTTGATGCCGGCCGCGGCGAAGCGCTTGAGCAGCGAGTCGAGGTTGGCGCCCGGCGTTTCCGAGGCCCCTTGAGCCAGCATCGCCACGCCGCCTTGCAAAAAGACCGCACGGCCGCCCTTGGCACGGTGCTCGGCCAGGGCGACGTTCTGCTCGTCCAGGGCGTAGAGCAGCACCTCGCCGTCGCTCAGCTCGGCCATTTCCACCAGGCGCGGCTCGGCGGCGTTCAGCACGGCCACGCCGTCGGACAGCACCACGTCGATCTGGGTGCGCAGCACCTTGAACAACTGGTCTTCGGTGCGGATGTCGTGATCGTCCAGTTGGCCCAGGCCACCCATGTCGGTGACCAGGCCGACCGTGCAGCGGTCATAGGCCAGGCCGTCCTGCAGGATGCTGTGCGAATTGCTCTCGGCCACCACGGCATCGACGCCGCGGTTCATCAGGAGGCGGTGGGCGGCTTCCCAGCGGGCGCCGCGCTTGTGCTCGACGCGGCGGTTGCCCAGGAACAGGCCGTCGCTGCAGGACAGGCCCACATGGCGGCCGTTCAAATGCATCAGCCAGGCGACCAGGCGGGCGATGTTGTTGCCGCCGCTGGAAGAGGTGATGCCGACGATGGGGATGCGGCCGTTCTCTTCGGCGGCGAACAGGTGGTCGATGATGGCCTGGCCCACCGGCTGCGGATTGCCCGCGGCAGGCTTCAGGTGCATCAGGAGGCCGGGGCCGGCATTGACCTCGACGATGGCGCCGCCGGTCTCATGCAGCGGCTTGGAGATGTCGCTGGTGACCAGGTCGACGCCGGCGATGTCGAGGCCGATGGTGCGGGCCGCCAGCGAAATGTGGAAGGCCACGTCGGGATGCATCTCGTCGGTGCAGTCTATGGCCACGTTGCCGTTGCGCTGTATCAGCACGCGCTGGCCCGCGGCGGCCACCTTGTCCACGCCCAGGCCCTGACGTTGCAGGTCGAGCAGGATCACGCCGTCGTTGGCGATGTTCAGGCGGTTGAGCGGGAATTCCTCGGTCGTGCCGCGCCGCGGGTCGCTGTTGATCTGCAGCTCGACCAGTTCCAGCACCGTGTGCTTGCCGTCGCCGGTGACCCAGGCCTCGTCGCCGCGGGCCGCAGCCACGACCTGGCCGCCGACCACCAGCAGGCGGTGCTCGTTGCCGCGGATGTAGCGCTCGACCAGCACCTCGGAGCCGTGGCGCGCGGCCACCTCGAAGGCGGCGGCGATGTCCTCGCGCTTGCTCAGGTCCAGGGTGACGCCGCGGCCATGGTTGCCGTCCGAAGGCTTGACCACCACCGGCAGGCCCAGGTCCTCGGCGGCCGCCCAGGCCTCGTCGGCATCCTTGACCACGGAGCCGGAGGGCACCGGCACGCCCACGGCCTTGAGCAGGTCCTTGGTCAGGTCCTTGTCGCGGGCGATGCCTTCGGCGATCGCGCTGGTCATGTCGGTCTCGGCGGTCCAGATGCGGCGTTGGCGGGCGCCATGGCCCAGCTGCACCAGGTTGCCGTCATTCAAACGGATGTGCGGTATGCGGCGATCCGTCGCAGCGGCCACGATGGCGGCGGTGGACGGGCCCAGGTAGCAGTCGTCCACCTTGTCTCGCACACGCTCCACGGCGGCGAGCACGTCGAAGGCCTCGGCATTGATCTGGGCCATCAGCAGGCCATGGCCCTCGGCCAGCGCCTGGCGGGCGACCTGCTCGTCGCGGGCCCGGAACACCATGCGGTAGACGCCGTGCTGGGAGGTGGAGCGGGTCTGGCCGAAGCCGGTGGGCATGCCGGCCAGGTTCAGCAGCTCGATGACTACATGCTCCAGCACATGGCCCATCCAGGTGCCTTCGTTCAGGCGCTGCAGGAAGCCGCCCCGCTCGCCCACGCCGCAATGGTGCTCGGCCAGGGCCGGCAGGGCGGTGGTCAGGCGCTCGGTGAAGCCGGGCAGCTTGTTGGAGGGGTGGTCTTCCAGCGCCCCCAGGTCCAGCCAGGTTTCCAGGACCGGGCGGTAGGTCCACATATTGGGGCCGCGCAAATAGTTGACGCGCAGGAGCTTGATGTCGTCGTGTCGGCTGCTCATGGAAGGGGAATTGGGGTGCTTCTGTGGGCCAGGGCGCCATTGTGCGCGCTTCTGGCCGGGTGTCGGCGACCGGCGCTTTTGCGGCAGCCGGCGCGGTTCGGTCAAAATCCGCTTAATTACAACAAGCGCCGGACCGGCACATGGGGCCTCGCGGGACCCCTTGGCAGAACAGAACAATGCAGCATCAACATCCTGAAGTCGCGCCGGACCCCGAACATCCGGCAATGGCGGCCTTGAAGGCGCGTCTCATGGTCGGTGAGAACGTCGTCGGCGAGCTGGAGGTTGACCTCGACTCCCGTTTGCGCTTCGCCCGCGGCCTGCTGGTCCTCACGAACCAACGCCTGCATGCCTGGGATCCGGCCACCGGCCAGTGGCAGGACTGGGCCCTGCATCCCGGCCTGCAGATGAGGATCTACGACCATGCCGGCGTCGGCAGCCTGGAGCTGGTGGATGCCCAGGCCCGCCTGGCCTGCTGGCGCTTCACCTTGCAGATCAATCTGCAGGCCCAGCGCTGGCACGAGCTGTTCGAGAAGCGCGACGAGCCGGCCCGCGACGCTGCCGAAGAAGTGGAGTTCTGCCCCAGCTGCAAGGCGCCGCTGCCGCCCGAGAGCGAGGAATGCCCCACCTGCGCCCGTGAGCTGCACACGCCGCCCTCGACCTGGGTGCTCTTGCGGCTGTGGCGCTTTGCCAAGCCCTACCAGGGCCAGTTGGCCCTGGGTTTTGCGCTGATGCTCGGTTCGACCGGCGCCACCCTGGTGGCTCCCTACCTCAGCATGCCCTTGATGGACAAGGTGCTGATCCCGTTCCAGAACGGCCAGCAGATCGACCCCTGGCTGGTCGGCATGTACCTGGGCGGGCTGTTCGCGGCCGGCCTGGTGTCCTGGCTGCTGGGCTGGGCCAAGACCTACATCCTGGCCCTGGTGTCCGAGCGCATCGCGGCCGACCTGCGGACCGCCACCTTCGAACACCTGCTGAGCCTGTCGCTGGAGTATTTCGGCAGCAAGCGTACCGGCGACCTGATGAGCCGAATCGGCTCCGAGACCGACCGCATCTCGGTCTTCCTGTCCCTGCATGCGCTGGACTTCATCACCGACGTGCTGATGCTCGGCATGACGGCCCTGATCCTTTTCTCCATCAACCACTGGCTGGCCCTGGCGACCCTGCTGCCGCTGCCCTTCATTGCCTGGATGATCCACCTGGTGCGCGACCGGCTGCGCACCGGCTTCGAGAAGATCGACCGGGTCTGGGGCGAGGTGACCAGCGTGCTGGCCGACACCATTCCCGGCGTGCGCGTGGTCAAGGCCTTCGCCCAGGAGCGCCGCGAGGCCCAGCGTTTCCGCCAGGCCAATGCCCACAACCTGGCCGTCAACGACAAGCTGAACAAGACCTGGAGCCTGTTCTCGCCCACGGTCTCGCTGCTGACCGAAATCGGCCTGCTGGTCGTCTGGGCCTTCGGCATCTCGCTGGTGGCCAAGGGTGACATCACGGTCGGTGTGCTGACCGCCTTCATCGCCTACATAGGCCGCTTCTACGGCCGCATGGATTCGATGAGCCGCATCGTCTCGGTGACGCAGAAGGCCGCGGCCGGCGCCAAGCGCATCTTCGACATCCTGGACCACCAGTCCAACGTGCCCGACCCGGCCAATCCGGTGAAGCTGGACAAGGTCGAGGGCGGCCTGCAGATCGACGACATAGGCTTCCGCTACGGCAACCGCGCCGTCATCCGCGGTCTCAGCCTGGAGATCAAGCCGGGCGAGATGATCGGCCTGGTCGGCCACTCGGGCTCGGGCAAGAGCACCCTGGTCAACCTGATCTGCCGCTTCTACGACGTGACCGAAGGCGGCATCCGCGTGGATGGCGTGGACCTGCGCCGCATTGGCGTGGCGGACTTCCGTCGCCACATCGGCCTGGTGCTGCAGGAGCCTTTCCTGTTCTTCGGCACCATTGCCGAGAACATCGCCTACGGCAAGCCCGAGGCCACGCGTGAAGAGATCGTCGCCGCGGCCCGCGCCGCCCATGCCCATGAATTCATCCTGCGCCTGCCCCAGGGTTACGACTCGCTGGTCGGCGAGCGCGGTCAGGGCCTGTCGGGTGGCGAGCGCCAGCGCATCTCCATCGCCCGCGCCTTGCTGATCAACCCGCGCATCCTGATCCTGGACGAGGCCACTTCGTCGGTGGACACCGAGACCGAGAAGGAAATCCAGAAGGCGCTGGACAACCTGGTCAAGGGCCGCACGACGATTGCCATCGCCCACCGTTTGTCCACGCTGCGCAAGGCCGACCGCCTGGTGGTGATGGACCGCGGCCAGGTGGTCGAGGTCGGTCCGCATGACGAGCTGATGGAGAAGAAGGGCGCCTACTGGCGGCTGTACGAGGCGCAGGCGCGCCGGGTCGATGCCGAAGAGGCCGAGGCCATGGCCCTGCCCAATCCGAACGCCCACACGACGGTGGAGGCCTGAGCATGAGCATTTACCAATCCCTGAGCCGCAATGCCTTTGGCCGCCTGGTGCTGATCGACCTGCAGGGCGGCGAGCATGTGGGCGTCGTGCCGGTGCGCGCCCATCCGATCACGGCGCCCGACGAGGGCATCTCCCTGGTCGGCACCGATGGCCATGAGCTGGCCTGGATAGACAGTCTCTCGGCCCTGCCGACGCCGGAACGCGAGCTGCTGGCCTCCGAGTTCGCCCAGCGCGACTTCATCCCCACGGTGCTGCGCATCCGCAAGGTCTCGACCTTCTCGACGCCCAGCCAATGGACGATAGAGACCGATCGCGGCGAGACCCAGTTCATCCTGAAGACCGAGGAAGACATTCGCCGCCTGGGCGAGGGCCGGCTGATGATCACCAGCAGCCACGGCTTGCAGTTCCTGCTGCCGGACCGGTTTGCGCTGGACCGGGCGTCGAAGAAGATCCTCGAGCGGTTCTTGTAAGGTGTCGTTCGGGTCTCACGCATGCCATGCAGCTCGCCATCAAGCCTCGCATCGATGACGAGCTGTCCTTGCCGGCCGAGGGTAGCCCGTTCGCGGCATGTCCCATCGCTGCGGCGTCGCTGATTGGGGTGCTGGGCATCCTGCTTTGCATCGGGTTGACGTTGGCAGAGGGGTTTTGGCCCTCGCGAGAAGCGCTTCGTTTCCAGGATCTGCTGACGGGTCGGCTGGTCAGTGCCGAACCGGTGATCGACACGGATTTCGTCGAGATGGACCGGCAAGGTTGCTATGGCGCGTGCCCGATCTACAAGGTACGCATCCAGGCCAATGGCGAGGTGAGCTTTGTTGGCAGGCAGTTTGTCTGCCGGGAGGGCGAATTCAAGCAGAAGATCGACGTCATTCAGGCCCGCCGCTTGCTAGTTGCCTTGCGTTCTATCGACTGGCGTGTCGCAGAGGCGGCGCCCCACATCCCAGACGCCGAAACCGTGGGCCTGCGTTTTGCCCTCGTGTCCGGCGAGCGCGCCTTCAGCTATCAGCCGAACCAGTTTGGTTCCTTCCCCCGCGTTCCGGCAACAGTAGATGACGTGGCCGCGCTGGGGCGCTTGGTGCCGAAATGGAGGGTCGGCGATGACGGCCCTCACTGCAAGGCTGAAAACGGGCTGACCTACACGGTGCCTCCATGGTGGCTGGGCTATTCGCAGCGCTGAAAAGCCATCTCGCCTCCGGGCTCCTCCTTAAGTAAGTTCACCGACGCCGGATCCGTCCGGGTCAGCCCCTAGAATTGACGTTTACGTAAACGTAAGACACCAGGCCGTCCTGCTGGGTAGGATGGCCCGGCCTCCAGGAGACAAAGCAATGAGCCAACTGCCCGGCCTGAACTTCCAACTTGGCGAAGACATCGACGCGCTGCGCGATGCGGTGCGCGCCTTTGCCGATGCCGAGATCGCGCCCCGCGCGGCCGAGATCGACCACAAGGACCAGTTCCCCATGGACCTGTGGCGCAAGATGGGCGAGCTGGGCATCCTGGGCGTGACCGTGTCCGAGGAATACGGCGGTGCCGACATGGGCTACCTGGCCCACATGGTGGCGATGGAAGAAATCAGCCGCGGCTCGGCCTCGGTGGGCCTGAGCTACGGCGCCCATTCCAACCTCTGCGTCAACCAGATCAACCGCAACGGCAACGCGGCACAGAAGGCCAAGTACCTGCCCAAGCTGATCAGCGGCGAGCATGTGGGCGCGCTGGCCATGAGCGAGCCGGGCGCCGGCTCCGACGTGATCAGCATGAAGCTCAAGGCCGAAGACAAGGGCGGCTACTACGTCCTCAACGGCAACAAGATGTGGATCACCAACGGCCCCGATGCCGACACCCTGGTGGTCTATGCCAAGACCGAGCCCGAGCTGGGCGCGCGCGGCGTCACCGCCTTCCTGATCGAGAAGGGCATGAAGGGCTTCAGCATTGCGCAGAAGCTCGACAAGCTGGGCATGCGCGGCAGCCACACCGGCGAGCTGGTGTTCCAGAACGTCGAGGTGCCGGCCGAGAACGTGCTGGGCGGTATCAACAACGGCGCCAAGGTGCTGATGTCGGGCCTGGACTATGAGCGCGCCGTGCTGACCGGCGGCCCGCTGGGCATCATGCAGAGCGTGATGGACAACATCGTCCCCTACATCCACGACCGCAAGCAGTTCGGCCAGAGCATCGGCGAGTTCCAGCTGATCCAGGGCAAGGTCGCCGACATGTACACCGTGATGCAGGCGGCCCGCTCGTTCGCCTATACCGTGGCCAAGAACCTCGACATGCTGGGCAGCCAGCATGTGCGCCAGGTCCGCAAGGACTGCGCGTCGGTGATCCTGTGGACCGCCGAGAAGGCCACCTGGATGGCCGGCGAGGGCATTCAGATCTTCGGCGGCAACGGCTACATCAACGAGTACCCGCTGGGCCGTTTGTGGCGCGACGCGAAGCTGTACGAGATCGGCGCCGGCACCTCGGAAATCCGCCGCATGCTGATCGGCCGCGAGTTGTTTGCCGAGACCATGTAATTGGCCATGAAGGCCCTGCACCTCAACACCCCGCTGCTGCGCGCCGCGCCCGGCCTCTTCAAGCATGAAGAGGTCTGGCTGAAGATGGATGCGCTGCAGCCCAGCGGCAGCTTCAAGCTGCGCGGCGTGGGGCATCTGGTGCAGCAGGCGGCGCGCGAGGGCGTGCGCGAGATCGTCTGCGCTTCGGGCGGCAATGCCGGCTTCGCCGCCGCCTATGCCGGCCAGGCCCTGGGCATGGCGGTCACCATCGTGCTGCCCGAAACCAGCAGCGCGGCCGTGGCCGAAAAGATCGCCGCCCGCGGCGCCAAGGTGCTGCGCCAGGGCGCGGCCTTCGATGAGGCCAACGCCTTTGCCATGGCGCTGGCGTCCGAGCGCGGCGCGCGCCATGTCCATCCCTTCGACCATCCGCTGCTGTGGGCCGGTCATTCGACCTTGATCGACGAAGTGCTGGCCGACGGCCTCGAGTTCGATGCCGTCATCACGGCGGTCGGTGGCGGCGGCCTTTTCTGTGGCATCGTGCAGGGCCTGCAGCGCCATGGGCTGCATGAAGTGCCGGTCGTCGCCGTTGAAACCATTGGCGCCGACAGCCTGGCCCAGAGCCTGCAAGCCGGCGAGGCCGTCACTCTGCCGGCCATCACTTCCATCGCCACTTCGCTGGGCGCACGCCGCGTGGCCGACGAGGCCCTGCGGCTGGCACAAAGCCATCCGACCCTCAGCCTGACGGTCAGCGACGCGCAGGCCACGCAAGCCTGCGTCCGCTTTGCCGATGCCATGCGCGTCATGGTGGAGCCGGCCTGCGGCGCGGCCCTGGCGGCCTTGAGCGTGCACGAAGCCGAGCTAGCCCGATTCAAAAGACCCTTGATCGAAGTCTGCGGTGGCATCGCCGTCAGCACCTCGATGCTTGCCACATGGACAATCCCGGCATGAGCACCAACCTTCAAGAACTCCTCGAGAGCAACAAGCAGTGGGCCGCCGACACCGAGTCGCGCGAGCCGGGCTTTTTCTCGCGCCTGCTGAAGCAGCAGACACCTCAGTACCTGTGGATTGGCTGCGCCGACAGCCGGGTGCCGGCCAACGAGCTGGTCAACCTGCTGCCGGGCGAGCTGTTCGTGCACCGCAACGTCGCCAACGTGGTGGTGCATTCGGACCTGAACTGCCTGTCGGTGATGCAGTTCGCCGTGGACCAGCTCAAGGTCAAGCACATCATCGTGGTCGGCCATTCCAACTGCGGCGGCGTGCGCGCCGCGCTGCTGGATTCGCATGTGGGCCTGGTCGAGAACTGGCTGCGCCATGTGCAGGACGTGCGCAACGACCACCAGGACTGGCTGGACACGCTGGAACCCGAGCAGCGCGTCAATGCGCTGTGCGAGCTCAACGTGCTTGAGCAGGCCCGCAATGCCTGCCAGACCACGGTGGTGCGCGACGCCTGGGCGCGCCAGCAGGAAGTCGTGGTGCACGGCTGGGTCTACGGCCTGCACAACGGCCTGCTGGAAGACCTGTCGCTGACGGTGTCCGGCCCCGACGAGGTGGCCGAGGTCTACAAGAAGGCCCTGGCCGGCGTGAAGCGCCGCTACGAGGGCTCGCGGCTGAGTTCCGCGGCCTGAAGGCCGTCGTGCGCGAAGGGCGTCTGGCATGTTTCCGCAGAAGCTCAACGACGCGCGCGCCTTCGAGATCGCCGAGGCCCTGCTGGGCGGCTTCAATCGCCACTACCGGCTGTTCCGTGCCACCACGGCCGAGGCCAAGCGCCGCTTCGAGCAGGCCGACTGGCAGGGCCAGCAGCGGGCCCAGGCCCTGCGCATCGAGTTCTACGACAAGCGCGTGGACGAATGCGTGGCCCTGCTGGAAGAGCGCTACCAGGCCAGCCGTCTGGCCATGGAGGTCTGGCAGCAGGTCAAGCTGCACTACATAGGCCTGCTGGTCGACCACCACCAGCCTGAGCTGGCCGAGACCTTCTTCAATTCGGTCTGCACCCGCATCCTGCACCACGGCTATTTCCACAACGACTTCATCTTCGTGCGCCCGGCGGTCTCGACCGAGTACATAGAGAACGACGAGCCGGCCGCCAAGCCCACCTACCGCTGCTACTACCCCAGCCGCGAGACGCTGCGCGACACCTTCATTCGCATCGTCACCAACTGCCAGCTGGAGCGCGAGTTCGAGGACCTGGGACGTGACGTGGACCAGGTGCTGAATGCGGTGCAGCGCGAGCTGGGCCTGTTCCGCTGGCGCACCAATTTCCAGATCCAGGTGCTGAGCTCGCTGTTCTACCGGAACAAGGGCGCCTACCTGGTCGGCAAGATCATCAACGGCTTCAGCGAGACGCCGTTCGCCCTGCCCATCCTGCACAAGGGCGATCAGCTCTGCATAGACGCGGCCCTGTTCGGCGAGGACGACCTGCTGATGCTGTTCAGCTTCGCCCATGCCTACTTCATGGTGGACATGGAAGTGCCCAGCGCTGCTGTAGCTTTCCTGCGCTCCATGATGCCGCGCAAGCCGCGCGCCGAGCTCTACAACGCCATAGGCCTGCAAAAGCACGGCAAGAACCTGTTCTACCGCGACCTGCTCTACCACCTGCGCCATTCCAGCGACCGCTTCCGCATCGCGCCCGGCATCAAGGGCATGGTGATGCTGGTGTTCGACCTGCCCAGCTATCCCTTCGTGTTCAAGCTGATCAAGGACTACTTCCCGCCGCAGAAGGAGACCACGCGGGAGCTGATCCAGGCCAAGTACCTGCTGGTCAAGCAGCACGACCGCGTGGGCCGCATGGCCGACACGCTGGAGTTCAGCAACGTGGCCCTGCCGCGCTACCGCTTCGACGAGGAGCTGGTCAAGGAGCTGAAGCTGTTCTGCCCCAGCCTCGTGGAAGAGAAGGGCGGGGACCTGATACTGCGCCATGTCTACATAGAGCGCCGCATGGTGCCGCTGAACCTCTACCTGCAGGAGGCGACGCCGGCCCAGATGGAACATGCGGTGATCGAGTACGGCAATGCGATCAAGGACCTGGTGGCGGCCAACATCTTCCCTGGCGACATGCTGTGGAAGAACTTCGGCGTCACCCGTCACGCCAAGGTCGTGTTCTACGACTACGACGAGATCGAATACCTCACCGACTGCAATTTCCGCAAGGTGCCGGCGCCGCGCCATGAAGAGGACGAGCTCTCGGGCGAGGTCTGGTATCCGGTCCACAAGGGCGATGTGTTCCCCGAGACCTTCGGCCCCTTCCTGCTCGGCCATCCCGGTGTGCGCGAGCTGTTCATGAAGCACCATGCCGAGCTGCTGGATGCCGCCTTCTGGCAGGGCCACAAGGCCCGCATCCTGGCCGGCCATGTACATGACGTCTTTCCCTACGAGGCGCACAAGCGCTTCCAGTCCCAGCCCGGCGTCCGCGCCTCGCTGCCGTCGCAGATGGCAGCCGAGCCCGAGCCGAACGAGCTGCCTGTCCAATAACCCCCACTTCATGGAGCACCACCATGTCTGATCCCATCGTCATCGTTTCCGCCGCCCGCACGCCGATCGGCGGCCTGCTGGGCGACTTCGCCGGCCTGCAGGCCTGGGAACTCGCGGCCGTCGCGATCAAGGCCGCGGTCGAGCGCGCCGGCGTGCCCGGCGACGCGATCAACGAGGCCTTCATCGGCAACTGCCTGATGGCCGGCCAGGGCCAGGCCCCGGCCCGCCAGGCCGTGCTCAAGGCCGGCCTGCCGCAGTCGGTCGGCGCCGTGACCCTGTCCAAGATGTGCGGCGCCGGCATGCGCGCCACCATGTTCGCCCACGACACGCTCAAGGCCGGCAGCGCCGACATCCTGATCGCCGGTGGCATGGAGTCCATGACCAATGCACCGCACCTGATGTTCGCCCGCAAGGGTGTCAAGTACGGCGCCGCTGCGATGTACGACCACATGGCCCTGGACGGCCTGGAAGACGCCTACGAGCGCGGCAAGGCCATGGGCGTGTTCGCCGAGCAATGCGTCAGCAAGTACAGCTTCACGCGTGAAGCGCAAGACCAGTTCGCCATCGCCTCGACCGAGCGCAGCAAGCGTGCCAACACCGACGGCAGCTTCGCCTGGGAAATGGCGCCGGTGACCATCGCCGGCAAGGCCGGTGACACCGTCATCGACAAGGACGAGCAGCCCTTCAAGGCCAAGCTCGACAAGATCCCGACGCTGAAGCCCGCCTTCAAGAAAGACGGCTCGATCACGGCCGCCACCTCGTCCTCGATCTCGGACGGCGCCGCCGCCCTGGTGATGATGCGCGAGTCCACCGCCGCCCAGATGGGCCTGAAGCCGGTGGCCCGCATCGTCGGCACGGCCGTGCATGCCAATGCGCCGGAGTGGTTCACCACTGCCCCGGTGGGTGCGATCCAGAAGCTGCTGGCCAAGAACGGCTGGGACGCCAAGAGCGTCGATCTGTGGGAAGTGAACGAGGCCTTTGCCGCCGTGACCATGGCCGCCATGGCCGAGTTCAAGCTGCCGCACGAGATCGTCAACGTCAACGGTGGCGCCGTGGCCCTGGGCCATCCGATCGGCGCCTCGGGAGCCCGCATCATCGTCACCCTGCTGGGCGCGCTGAAGCACCGCGGCCTGAAGCGCGGCGTGGCGGCGCTTTGCATCGGCGGTGGTGAGGCGACGGCTGTGGGCGTCGAGCTGATCTAAGCGATGCGCAAGCCGCCGAGCCGCCTCAAGGCGCGCGCGCGCCCCCTCGGGGGGCAGGCGCTTAGGCGCCGTGGGGGTCCGTGATGCAAGTCCTCGTCATCGGGGCTTCGCGTGGCATAGGCCTGGAGTTCGTCCGCCAGTACCGGCAGGCGGGCGCCCAGGTCGTGGCCACGGCGCGCAGCGAAGACGGCCTGGCCGAGCTGCACAAGCTCGGCGCCAAGGCCCTGAAGCTGGACGTGGCCGACACGGCCAGCAGCTCGGGCCTGGCCTGGCAGATCGACGGCCATCAGTTCGACCGCGTGATCCTGAACGCCGGCATCCACGGCACGCGCACCACCGGCCTGCAGACACCACCGCAAGACGAGTTCGACGCGGTGATGCGCACCAATGTGCTGGGCCCCATGCGCGTGCTGCCGCAGCTGGTCGATTCCATGGCGCCGGGCGCGCGCCTGGCCATCCTGTCCTCCCGCATGGGTTCCATGGGCTTGCGAAGCGCCAGCAGCAGCTGGCTGTACCGCGCCTCCAAGGCGGCGGTGAACTCGGTGCTGCGCGATGCCTCGCTGGTGTTCGCCGGTCGTGTCGTCTGCGTGGCCTTCCATCCGGGCTGGGTGCGCACCGACATGGGCGGCAGCGGCGCCGACCTCAGCGTCGATGAAAGCGTGGCCGGCATGCGTGAGCAGCTGTCCAAGCTCACGGCCGCCGACAACGGCGCCTTCCTCAACTACGACGGCCAGCCGCTGGCCTGGTGAGCAGAAAGACAAGAAGATGATCCTCAGTGAAGACCACCGCGCGGTGCAGGACGCCGTCCGCGCCTACGTCCAAGACCAGATCGCGCCCAAGGCGGCCGAATGGGACAAGAGCCACCATTTCCCGGCGGCCGAGCTCAAGGGCCTGGCCGAGCTGGGCTGTTACGGCGTGGCCGTGCCGACCGAGTACGACGGCGCTGGCCTGGACTACCTGGCTCTGTCCATCATCCTCGAGGAAATCGGTGCCGGCGACGGCGCGACCTCGACCGTGGTCAGTGTCAACAACTGCCCCTGCTGCTCCATCATGATGGCCTTCGGCAACGAAGAGCAGAAGCAGGAATTCCTCAAGCCGCTGGCGCGTGGCGACATGCTGGGCGCCTTCTGCCTGACCGAGCCGCATGTGGGATCGGAGGCCGGCGGCCTGAAGACCACGGCCGTGCGTGACGGCGACGACTACGTGCTGAACGGCGTCAAGCAGTTCATCACCAGCGGCAAGAACGGCGATGTGGCCATCGTGATGGCCGTGACCGACAAGGCCGCCGGCAAGAAGGGCATCTCGGCCTTCCTGGTGCCGACCAAGACGCCGGGCTACACCGTGGCCCGCATCGAGGACAAGATGGGCCAGCATGCCAGCGACACGGCGCAGATCCTGTTCGAGAACTGCCGCATCCCGGCGCGCTACCGGCTGGGCGAAGAAGGCCAGGGCCTGAAGATCGCGCTCTCGGGCCTGGAAGGCGGCCGCATCGGCATTGCCTCGCAGTCGGTGGGCATGGCGCGCGCGGCCTTTGAGGCGGCGCTGAAATACAGCAAGGAGCGCGTGGCCTTCGGCGTGCCCATCTTTGAGCACCAGGCCTTGCAGCACAAGCTGGCCGACATGGCCACGCAGATCGAGGCCGCGCGCCAATTGATCTGGCATGCGGCTGCGCTGAAGGATGCCGGCCAGCCCTGTTTGAAGGAAGCGGCCATGGCCAAGCTGTTCGCTTCCGAGATGGCCGAGAAGGTCTGCTCGGCGGCCATCCAGGTCCATGGCGGCTACGGCTATGTGAGCGACTTCCCGGTCGAGCGCATCTACCGCGACGTGCGAGTGACCCAGATCTACGAAGGCACGAGCGAGGTGCAGAAGATCCTGATCGGCCGGGCCTTGATCTGATTAGCAGGAGTTGAGCGATGCTGAAAGCGACCTGCCACTGTGGTGCCGTCTCCGTCGCCATTCCGCGGCGGCCGCGCAGCCTCACCAACTGCAACTGCTCGATCTGCCGGCGCTACGGCAGCTTGTGGGCCTACTACCCGCTCGCCGAGGTGCAGGTCGAGGCAGCGCCCGGCGTGCTGCAGTCCTACCAGTGGGGCGACTGCATGCTGGACTTCATGCGCTGCGGCCATTGCGGCTGCATCGTGCAGTGGCGTCCGGTGGCGCCGACGGCCCAGAGCCGCACCGGCATCAATGCGCGGATGTTCGACCCCGAGCTGATCGGCGATGTGAAGATCCGCCGGCTCGATGGAGCCAAGACCTGGAAGGTGCTCAAGGATTGAACCTGCATGTGCCGCAACATCAAGACCCTGTTCAACTTCGAGCCGCCGGCCACCGAGCTGGAGATCCGCGATGCCTCGCTGCAGTTCGTGCGCAAGCTCAGCGGCTTCAATGTGCCGTCCAAGGCCAATGAAGAGGCCTTCGACCGCGCGGTCGAGGAGGTCGCCCGCGTGGCCCGTGAGTTGATCGCCGGCCTGGTGACGACGGCGCCGCCGCGCGACCGCGAGGTCGAGGCGGCCAAGGCGCGCCAGCGTTCGCTGGAGCGCTTCGGCCGCTAGGCCGGAGCCGCCGTACCGAGTTCGGCGCGGACAAAGGCCACCAGGGCGCGCGCGGTCTCCGAGGCGGCTGGCACCGGCAGCGTCAGGGCCTGCACCCATTCGCCTTCGGCCACGACCAGTCGCCAGCCGGGCAGGCGGTCCACCAGCGCATCGTCCGCCGGCACGCAGAAGTCCGGTGCCGGCGCCAACCCGCCGCCGCTGCGGGCCATGGCCAGCAGCGCCTCCAGGTCGCTGCCCCAGGAGGCGGCCTGCATGCTGACCTCGGCCCGCCGCCCGTCCTGGTGGAGCCAATGGCCCAGCAGCGGCTCTTCATGCTGGCCCAGCAGCAGCAAGGGCTCGTCGGCCAGAGCCGCGGGATCGTCGAGCGCCGGCCCGAGGCCGTAGGCCCGCACGGCAAAGCGCCGCACCGGCTGGGCCACCCAATCCTCGGGCGGCTTGGCGGTCACGCGGAAGGCCAGATCCACGCCTTCGCGCAGCAGGTCGACCCGCCGCTCGGTGAAGAACAGCTCGTAGCGCAACGCCGGATGCTGGTCGCGGAAGCGGCTCAGCAGCGGCGCCAGCACATGGCGGCCGAAGCCGGGCGTGGCGCTGATGCGTAGCGTGCCGCCGAGCTGGTCGCGCTGATGGCGCAAGGCCAGGCGTGCGCCCTCGGCCGCTTCGCGCACCTGGCGGGCACGTCCCAGCAGGCGCCGGCCGGCCTCGGTCAGGCCCAGGCTGCGGGTGCTGCGAGCGAACAGGGCGACGCCGACGGCCGATTCGATGGCCGCGATGCGCCGGCTCACCGCGGCCCGGGTCAGGCCCAGCTCGCGGGCCGCCGAGGCAAAGCTGCCGGCCGCGGCGATGCGGGCGAACAGCTCCAGCGCATTGGCATCCAGGGCCGGCTCGTCCAGCAGGCGCCGGTAGCGCGAGCGTGAGGTCGTTGTCATCAATATGGAAGCAATGTGTTGAGTTCGGCGAGTCTAGTGCCTCGATTGTTGCCAATCTAGACTGCCCGCCATGGACCAGCCGCTGTTCACCGCCCACCCGACCCAGCTGCGCTGCAGCGATGGGCGCCTGCTTGCCGCCACCTGGTTCGGACCGGTAGCCACGCCGCTGGCTATAGCCGTCATCAGCCCGGCCATGGCCGTGGCCGGCAGCTTCTACCGGGCCTTTGCCGAATGGCTGGCCTGCCGCGGCTATGCCGTGCTTTGCTACGACTACCGCGGCATAGGTGCCTCGCGCACGGCTTCGACCAAGCAGGAGACGGCCCGGCTGCGCGACTGGGCCCGGCTCGACATGGCGGCGGCCCTGCATGCGGCGGACCGGCGTCGGCGCCTGGCCGGCTCGGTCCATGGCAAGCCGCTGGCTCTGCTCTGGATAGGCCACAGCTTCGGCGGCAATGCCCTGGGCCTGGTGCCGGGTTATGAGGAGAAGGTCGACGCCGTGCTGGGCGTTGCGGCCCAGGCGGCCGACTGGCGCTTCTGGTACGGCCGGCACAAGCTCAAGGCCTGGCTGTTCTTCCATGCCATGTTGCCGGTCCTGGCCCATGGGCTGGGCCATGTGCCGGGCCGCTTGTTCGGCAGCCGGGCCCAGGACCTGCCCAAGCCGGCCGCGCTGGAATGGGCGGCCTGGGGCCGGCGCCGCGGCTTCATGTTCACCGACCCCAGCTTGCAGGACGAACTGGCCTACGACCGCTTCGACGGCCCGGTCCACCTGTGGAACGTGACCGACGACCATTTGTTCGGCCCGGCCGCGGCGGTGGACGAGCTGGCGCAGCGGTTCAGTGCCGCCCGGGTCCAGAGGCACACGCTGGCGCCGCAGGCCGTCGGCCTGAAGGCGATCGGCCATTTCGCCATGTTCCGGCGCGAGCTGGGTGAGCGGCTGTGGCCGCTCTTGATGGCCCCCGTGGAAGCGGGCATGGCTTTTCGGCCCCGCTAGCCGCTTGGGCGAAGATGCCGGCCCGGCGCGATGGCCAGGCAATCCCATAAGCTGGATTGAACCGGCCAGGTCTTCGCCGCTGCATTCCATGACGAGGGGGAGAAAGAATAATGCGCAAGGCCGTACTGGCTCTGGCCACCATGCTGCTTTGGGCAGCGAGCTGCGGCGCATCGCCGCGGCTTGACGAAGCGGCGCGCCTGGTGCGCGCCGGCCAGCCGGCCCAGGCCCGCGGCCTGCTGGAAAGCGAGATCCGCGACAACGGCGTCAATGCCGCCAATGCCTGGCCGCTGCTGAAGCTGCATGCCGCCGGCGGGCGCAGCGAGGCCGCGTTCCAGCTGCTTTCCCAGCTGTTCAACGACAAGCAGCAGTGGTTGCCGCCGTCCTGGCTGGAGAAGAACGAGGCCTTGGCAGCGCTGCGCAGCGATGCCCGCTGGGCGCCAATGCTGGACCTGGCTCGCCAGCGCGAAGCCCGGCAGGCCCGAGGCTACGCTGCGGCTGCCATCGAGACGCCGTTCCGCGAGGAGCTGCCGCTGGCCGAGCGCCTGGCCGGCGTGTCGCGGATCTGGAGCGAGGCCAAGTACAACTTTGCCAACTTCGACCTGGTGCCGGGCCTGGACTGGGATGCGCTCTATCTGAAGACGCTGGAGCAGGTGCAGAAGACGCCGCGGACCCAGGACTACTACCGGGAGCTGCAACGACTGGTCGCGGCCCTTCAGGACGGTCACAGCAATGTCTATCCGCCCGACGAACTGTGGGACCGCAGCATGGCTCGGCCTGGCCTGCGCACCCAGCTGATCGAAGGCCGGGTGCTGGTGACCGAATTGCTGGATCCGGCCCTGGCCGGCGCCGGCTTCAAGCGGGGCCAGGAGCTGCTGGCCATCGATGGGCGCCCGGTCCATGAGTACGCGCGTGAGCAGGTGCGACCCTTCGTCAGCGCCTCGACCCCCCAGGACCTGGACGTCCGCCAGTACGGCTTCGACCTTTTGCGCGGCGACTCGCGTCAGGCCTTGCGGGTGACGCTGCGCGACAGCGACGATGCCAAGCCTCGCTTGCTGCTACTGCCTCGCCTGACGACCGAAGCCTACCGTGCGCTGCCCAAGGCGCCACCCTTTGCCTGGCGCATGCTGCCCGGCGACGTCGCCCTGGTCGAGCTGAACGGCTTCGACGACGACCAGGCGGCCGAGGGCTATCTGAAGGCCTTCGAGCAGATCAGGCAGGCACGCGCCATCGTGTTCGACCTGCGGGCCAATTCGGGTGGCAACAGCAGCGTCGGCTACCGGATCCTGGCCACGCTGGCCGACAAGCCGGTGCCGACCTCGCGCTGGTGGACCCGCAGCCATGTGGCGGCCTGGCGGGCCTGGGGCCGCCCCATGCCGGTCGAGGGCGGCCACCATGGTGAGGTGCGGCCCGATGAGCAGCGCCAGTTCCGCGGACCGGTGAGGGTGCTGACCGGCGCCGCCACCTACTCGGCCGCCGAGGACTTCGTCGCTGCGTTCAAGTCGCTGGGCCGCGGCTCGGTTGTAGGCACGGCGACAGGCGGCAGCACGGGCCAGCCGCTATTCTTCAAGCTCCCCGGTGGCGGCCAGGCGCGGGTCTGCACCAAGCGCGACCTGCTGGCCGATGGCAGCGAGTTCATCGGCAAGGGCCTGCAGCCGGACCAGCCCGTCGCGACGACGGTCGCGGCCTGGCGCGCGGGACGCGACGAGGTGCTGGACGAAGCACTGGCGCAACTGCCGCGCTAGTCGGCCTGTTGCGCAGCCCCAGCTGCTGACGATTGCCGGGCCGCAGGCCGCCCCCTAAGATCACGCGCACCTTGGGCCACAACAGGGAGTGGGGCCAAATGTCGCTTGCGCCAATGTCCTTCTATGCCGGGCAGGGCCAGCTGCTCGAGCTGATTGCCCGCGGTGCGCCGCTGGCCGAGACCCTGCAGCGTCTGGCGCTGCTGATCGAAGCCCAGTCGGCCGGCCTGTACTGCTCGGTGCTGCTGCTGGACGAGGACGGCGTCCATGTGCGGCCGGGTGTAGGGCCGCGCCTGCCGCCTCAGTACCTGCAGGCGCTGGACGGCTATCCGATCGGCCCCGAGGTCGGCTCGTGCGGCAGTGCAATGGCGCTGCAGCAGACCGTCATCGTCACCGACATCCGCAGCGACCCCCGCTGGGCGCCGTACAAGGGCTTGATCGAAGGGGACGGATTTCGCGCCTGCTGGTCCACGCCCATCCTGGCCACCGACCGCCGCGTGCTGGGTTCGTTCGCGATGTACTACAAGGAGGTGCGCTCGCCAGGGGCCGAAGAGCTGGATCTGCTGGCCGCCGCCACCCAGCTCGCCGGCATCGCCATCGAGCGCCAACGCAAGCAGGACCAGATCGCGCGCTACCAGTCGCAGCTTGAGGCCCTGGTGGAGCAGCGCACGGCCGAGCTGGAGCGCACGCTGATGGAACAGCGCGCCATCTTCGACAGCGCCACCGTCGCCATCCTGGTGGTCGACAAGGACCGCATCATCCGGCGATGCAACCGCCGCGCCGAGGAATTGCTGGGCTATGCGGCCGGCGAGCTGGTGGGCCTTTCGACCCGGGCCTACTTCTGTTCCGACGAGACCTGGCAGGAGTTCCACCGTTCGGCCGGTCCGATGATCGCTTCGGGGCAGGGCTATTCGGAAGAGCTGATGGTGCGGCGCAAGGAGGGCACCAACATCTGGTGCAGCTGCCACGGCAAGGCACTGGACCCGCAGGACCTGTCCAAGGGCACGCTCTGGATCGGCATCGAGATCACCGAGCGCCACGATGCCGAGGCCCTGCGCCAACAGACGCTGCTGGAGTACGAGGCCATCCTCGACAACGCCTCGGTCGGCATCACCTTCACACGCGACCAGACCTTTCTGCACTGCAACGAGCGTTTCGGCGAGATGTTCGGCTGGCAGGCCCACGAGCTGGTGGGGCGTGCCACGCGCGTCGTCTATCCCGATGAAGCGGCGTTTGATGCGCTGAGCCGCAAGGCCATTCCGGTGCTGGGTGATGGCGGGCGGCTGGACGTCGAGCTGCAGATGATGAAGCGCGACGGCACGCTGTTCTGGTGCCGCATGCTGGCCAAGGCCATCGACCCGCAGGACAGCCGCAAGGGCACGATCTTCATTACCGAGGACATCAGCGCCCGCAACGAGGCCGACCGGGCGTTGCAGCAGGCCCTGTTCGAGCTGCAGGCGATCTTCGACAACACCAATGCCGGCATCATGCTGATCCGCGACCGGCATGTGATCCGCTGCAACCGGGGCGTCGAGCTGATGCTGGGCTACTCGCCGGGCGAGCTGATCGGACTCTCGACACGGCCGCTGTTCAGCAGCGAGGCCGAGTTCCTGACCTTTGGCGAGGAGGCCTACGAGACGCTGAACAAGGGCGAGGTCTGGGTCGGCGAGGCCCAGCTGCTGCGGCGTGACGGCAGCCCGGTCGAGGTCAGCATGCATGGCAAGGCCATGGATGTGCACGATCCCTCCAAGGGCGCGCTGTGGGTGTCGCATGACATCACGGCGCGCAAGGCCGCCGAGTCGGCGCTGCGTGCGGCCAACGAGAAGCTGGAGCGCAGTCTGGCGGTGGTCGGCCAGACCAACCGCGAGGTCAGCCTGCTGGGTGAGCTGTCCAGCTTCCTGCAGGCCTGCGAGACACCCCAGGAGGCCTACGACTGCTTGCGCCGCTACGGCCCGCGCCTGTTCCCGGGCAGTGGAGGGGCCCTCTACCTGCTGGCGCCGGGCGAGGAGCTGCTGGAGGAATGCATGGCCTGGGGCGAGCTGGGCGAAGTCGAGCCCAGCTTCGGCAGCAACGATTGCTGGGCCCTGCGTCGCGGCCGTCCGCATCATCTGAACGGCGACGGCCATTCACTTTGCTGCCCTCACCTGCACCTGCGCGAGCAACTGCCGGGCAGTACCTGTCTGCCGCTGGTGGCCCAGGGGGACACCTTCGGGCTACTGACCCTGTTGCACCGCGAGCCGCCGGTCGAGGCCGAGCACAACGACATGCGACAGCGGCTGGCCGTGGCGCTGGCCGAACAGACCGGCCTGGCACTCGCCAACATCCGGCTGCGCGAGACGCTGCGATTGCAGTCGATCCGCGATCCGCTCACGGGCCTGTACAACCGCCGCTTTCTCGACGAGGCGCTCAGGCGTGAGCTGGCCCGTTCCAAGCGCCATCAGTCGTCGCTGGCCCTGGCCGTCGTCGACGTGGACCATTTCAAGCAGTTCAACGACCGCCATGGCCACGATGCCGGTGACCTGGTGCTGCAGCAGGTGGCGGCCGCCCTGCAGTCGCGGGTGCGCGAGAGCGATGTGGTCTGCCGCTTCGGTGGCGAAGAATTCATCGTGCTGCTGACCGACCTCAGCCCTGAGCTGGCCCTGCGCCGCTGCGAGGACCTGCTGGATGCGGTGCGCCGGCTCCAGCCGGTCTATGCCGGCAAGCCGCTGGGCCCCCTCACGGCCTCGCTGGGCCTGGCCCTGCATCCGGTCCACGGCGACAAGGGTCAGGCGCTGATCGAGGCGGCGGATGCAGCGCTTTATGCCGCCAAGCACGGCGGACGCGACCGCATCGTCGTCGCCGGCACGCCGGGCCTGGCAGCCGCCTGAAGGCGATCAGCTGTCGCTGGCCTGCACCTGCTTGCGGCGCTCGACGTAGCCGGGCGAGGCGGCGCGGCTGTTGTCGGGGCAGGCGTTCGAATTGCAGGCCACGGCATCGATCGTGTAGATGCGCACCGTCCTGGCCGTGCCTTCGCTGACCTCGCCTTCGTTGTAGAGGCTGGAGCTGCAGCTGACCGTGACCCGCATGCCGAGCTGGTTGCTCAGGTCCAGCGTCTGGCTGGTGCCGGCGCAGGTGGTCCAGCTGCCGCGTAGCGCCTGGAACAGGCCCCACTGCGTGCCGGCATTGGCGGCCTGCAGCGCACGGGCTGCCGTGATGTCGAGTGCGCTGCTGGCGGCGCTGCTGCTGCCCAGGCGCACCAGGGCGGCGGCCAGGCCCGCCAGCACCACCAGCAGAATCAGCACGGCGACGGCACCGAGGCCGTTCTGAGCTTGCGACTTCTTGTTCTTCATGGCGCGTTCACGACGTGGGCGCCACCGGCGATGGTGGCGGATTCGCCGTTGCGGCTCAACTCCAGCTGTACCCAGAGGTAGCCGAACTGGGGCGAGGCGCCCGGGTTGGGGTCGTAGACGAAGCTGCAGCTGGTCAGGCCGCTGGCCACCTTCCGGCCTCCGGCCGTGGACGGGCAACTGGCCGGATAGCCGGCATTGAAGCCGTAGTTCGAAAGCCGCCACAGCGAGCCTCCGCTGCAGACGTAGAACACGGCCTTCTCGGCATTCGAGACGATGCTGAAGCGGCCGCTGTCGAAACCCGGCGGAAACTGGGTCGAGGCGATGGTCAGTCGGTGCTTGCCCTGGCTGGGGCTGATCGGAAGGACCCCGGTGATGGCAGCCCGGTTGACGCCGCCATAGACATCGTTGGCATTCTGATTGCCGATGACCAGGAAGTCGCCGATGGCTGGCGTGCTGCTCAACGGCGTCAGCAGGTCGATGGCCGTGGTCGCCTGGGTCGGGCTGAGCGGTGCGGAGCAGGCCGTGCCAGGGCTGCAGCCCGGTGGGAAGTCGTTGACCGTGTCCGGCCCCATGCGGACCCGGCCACCGGCGGTCGTCGGCACCATCTCCACGCACTGGTTGCTGGGAATGCGGATCGAGTTGGGCACGGCCGAGCGCACGTCGCGCAGCAGGCGGCGCAAGGCGGTGTCGGCATCGTCGGCCAGGGCGGCGCGCGAACTGCTGGTGAAGTAGGTCTCAAGCGCCGGCTTCAGGAACAGGGACAGCGCCACGGCCACCACCGACAGGATGACGATGGTGATCACCATCTCCACCAGGGTGAAGCCCAGGTCGGGGCGGGGGCGGTGCGGCTGGCTGTTCATCATGGGCCGGCGTAGTCGGTCCGGTAGCCGACCAGGCTCAGGGTCTGGCCGGACTGGCTCACGGTGACCGTGATCTGCAAGGCGCTGGCGACACCTGCCAAGGTGGTCGGCTGCACGGAAATGGAGATCGTGTACACCACCCCTGCCTGTCCGATGGGACTGCCGTCGATGCTGCAGACCTGACCGGTCGTGGCATAGCCGTCGTAGTCGCGCACGTCGTTGAAGGTGTTGCGCGCGCAACCCGTGGGTGCCACGTTGCCGGCCACCGCATAGGGCCGCAGCTGCACTTCTTCCATCAGCTCCTCGGCGATGCTGAGCAGCTGCTTCTGCACCACCGGGTCGGCCGATCCGGCGGCCACCGTGGAATAGGCCTTCATGATGCCGGCCAGGCCCAGCCCCAGGACCACGATGACCAGGAGCGCCTCCGGCAGCGTGAAGCCCCGCTGAGCCAGTGAGCGCTGCTGCCTATTCCACATGGCCGGTCTCCCCGGTCACGCTGACCGTCGTGCTGGGCTGGCTGCTGATCGTGATCGTGAAATCGGCGGCCGTGCTGCCGGCGCCGTCACTGGTGACGCGACCCGAGGGCTGGAAGTACAGCGTCGCGCTGGTGGTAGCCGGGGCCTTGCTGCTGCTGGCGAAGGCGGCATTGCCGTTGTAGCCGGGAATCGAGGCGGAGCAACTGCTGGCAGGGTTGGCTCCGGCAATGCTGAGGGTCACGCTGCCGGTGGCGACATTGGCGCAGACCAGTCGCCGCGCAGCCACGGCCGTGTGGTGGGCGTGGCGCAATGCGGTGGCCACGTCCTGGCGCCAGGCCTCGTCGTCGAAGCCCATGCTGGCCTGGATGCGCGGCAGGGCGACCACGGCCAGCACGCCCATGATGACGATCACCATCACCAGCTCGGCCATCGTAAAACCCCGCTCAGAAGAGTTCGCGCGCATGCAGCGTCCTCCGGGTCTCGGGCGAGAAGATGCCGAAGCTGGCGCGTGCGCTGGGGTCGCGGTCCCAGGCGCTGCCGCAGGTGCCGCCGCTGCCGTACTGCGAGCGCAGCCAGGGCTTGTTCGTGCCGACGCTGGGATCCCGGGCCAGGCTGGTGCAGGCCGCGTCGGCCGTGCCGCTGCCGAGGTTGATGGCCAGGTCCAGGCTGCCGGCGGTGGCGGGCGAAGCCGCAGAAAGCGTCAGCTTGCCGGTCAGGAAGTTGATCGACGTGACGCTGTTGTTCAGGGCCGTGGTCGAGGCGCCGCTGGGCGCGAGCTTGTTGTAGAGCACGACGGCGCTGGGCAGGATGCTGGTACAGCTGTCCTGCGTGTTCTTGATCCAGCTCTTGCCGCTCCAGTACTGCAGCTCGATGCCCAGCTCCAGCGGCAGGGCCTGCGAGCCGAAGGCATTGGACAGGCGCAGCCGGCCACTGCGCAGCAGGGTGCTGCCTTCGGTGAAGCCTGAGGAGCTGAGGGTGTCGGTGTCTTCGCTGCGCACGACCAGGGTGCCGGGGCCGCTCTGCTTGCTGGTGAAGCTGTAGGCCGGAGTACTCAGCGTTGCAACGCCACTGCTGAAGGCGGTACTCGAGATGGTGCCCGTGGAACCGAAGCTGCCCAGGCCCAGGGCCACGCCTTCCTTGAGCGTGTGATCTCGGGCGAAGCCGCTCGCGCCTGCATAGTTGACCGTGATGGCCTCGGCCGCGTTGAGCGCGGTCAGCTTCACCGTGAAGGGCTGGCCCGCGTAGCTGAAGGTATTGGCGCAGGCTTGGGTGACCTCGGTCTTGAAATGGTGGGGCGTGATGCGGCCTATGTTGGCGCTGTTGCTGCTTGCCACGCTGCCGGCGCCCAGGTAGTCGCCGTCGCCCAGCGCCGAGCTCAGGCGGATGATGCCCACCTCGCTGTAGGTCAGGTTGCTGAGCGTGGCGACGCCGGAGCTGAAGCTGCCGCCGGCAACGCTGCCGTTGCTGAGGTTGCCATTGGTTCCGCCGGCCGGCAGCAGCAAGGTCGGCGTGAGCGTCACGCCTTCGGCCGGGCTCTCGCGCCCGAAATTGCGGGTGGTGCCACCACTGCTGTTCTGGGCCGTCAGCGTGAGCCCGAAGCTCTCGCCGGCCTTGATGAACTTGGCGCCGGCCGCATCCGCTGGAACCGGGTTCGCGGCCTGTGGCGAAGCCGTCTGCTTGATCGCACTGAGGGCGAAGCCGGCCGGCTTGGCGACGAAGCTGTCGCTGCCGGTCATCACCAGGCCGGCATCGCTGCCGCTGCCGGTGTAGGTTGCAGTCAGGCCCATCTGACCCACGTCGGCGTATTGCAGCGTAAAGCTGGCATCACCGCTGGCATTGAAGCTCAGGCTCACGTCGCGGCCGGTGGCATCGCAGACGGCGGCCGAGTCATTGCCGCTGTTCAGCGAGGCACCGGCGACGCGCACCGGCACATAGCCGCTGCTGGGGTTGGTGTAGCTGCACTTGAACTTCAGCGTCTTGGCCTGGCTGACGAAGACCGGCGAACAGCTGTTGTTGTTGTCCGCCCGCACCGACTTGAGGGTCACGCTCTGGCTGGCATCGGACACATGGTTCAGCACATCGAACTGGAAGCCTGCGCCGGCGGCGCTGAAGGTGCAGCTGGGGCTGCCGAAGTTGCAGCTCGTGGAGGAACTGGCCGTCGGCGAGCTGGCCGTGGCACCCAGCAGGGCCGAGCCCACGGTGGTCATCTGCATGGCCACGCTCGTCGAGCTGGAACCGCTGCCAATGCTGAAGCCGCTGCCCGAGGGCCAGACCACGGTGGCACCGGCCCCGGCGCTCAGGCTGCCGCTGACGCCGCCGGTGTAATGCGTGCTGCAGCTGGCGTCCTGGCAGGCCCGCACGGTCAGGGTATTGGCTGCGCAGGTGACGCCGCTGCCGCTGGCATGCTGGATCTCCAGGTGGTGCAGGCTGCTGGGCGTGGTGATGCCGCAGCTGGCGGGGGCCGTCTTCAGCGCTGCAGTGTCGCTGCGGGTCGGGTTGCCGGGCACGGTGTAGGCGCTGTCGCAGATGCCGTTGGAATTGGCGTCGGCGCAGGTCTCGGAATAGCCGGTCGTGCCGGTGGTGCTGCCCCAGAAGTTTCCGACGCCGCCCACGGTGTAGCTGGCGTTCTGGTCGCGGTTGTAGACATCGTCGCTGCCCAGGCTGCCATAGAGGCAGTTGCCCGAAATCAGGGTGCTGGTCCATTCCTGGGCATCCAGCAGTCGGATCGCGTTGTTGCCGTTGCTGCGCGCGTAGTTGCCGCTGACCACGCCGCCGCCGCCGCCGGTTTCTATGTAGATGCCGTGGCCGCCGGCACTGACGATCTTGTTGTTGGTGACCTGCCAGGCACCCCAGGTCTTGTTGGCGCGGATGCCGTGGTGGCTGCCGCCGGTGCCGGCCGTGAGCTCGGTCTTGTTGACCGTGAAGGTGCCGGCGTTGCCGGCCAGGTAGATGCCGGTGGTGCCGGCCTGGATCGTGTTCTTGCTCAGCGTATTCACGCGGATCGACGCGTGCTGCGAATCCTTGAGATAGATGCCTTCCTTCTCGGACGTGATGTCCAGGTCTTCGAGCACGGGGCTGTCGCCACCGTTGACGCGGACTGCGCCACCGCGCGAAGCACCTATGGTGATCCGCTTGATCTCCCAGGCGCCCCAGACATTGCTCTGCACCTGGACGGCGTTGTCATTGGTGCTGTCGGTGCCGCCCGAGAGGTTGGTGTCGTAGACCTTGAAGGTGCCGATGTCACCCACGTAATGCAGGCCGTCGTTGCCGGCGCTGATCGAGTTGCGGCTGAGGCTGGCGACCTTGAGCGTCGCATGCTGGGTGTCTTCCAGATAGAGGCCGTGCGAGGTGGCGGTGATCTGCAGGTCGGTGAACACCGGGCTGCCGGCTCGACCCTTGACGTGGATGCCGTGGGTCTTGGCGCCTGTCACAGTGATGCCGGTCATGGTGACGGTGTCGCCGGTGCCGGCCACATCAATCCCCATGCCCTTGGCCGAGACGATGGTGACATTGCTCAGCACCAGGGCCGGCGAATAGCCGCTGAAATTCAGGCCGTCGCCCTGGGAGTCGACCTTGAGGTTCTGGCCGGTGAAGTTGCCGGCATCACTGCCTGACACGGCCACGCAGTTGCCGTTGGGCCCCAGCAGGTCCAGACCCTTGAGCGTCACATTGGTCTTGCTGACCGTGATCAGCTTGTTGCCGGTGCAGTTGCCCGGCCAGATCTTGACGTCGATGGAGCCGCTGAGCGACTGCAGGGTCAGCCCGGCATGGCCAGACCCGGTGATGTCGAGGTTGTTCTCGGCATAGGTGCCGGCGCAGATGTTGATCGTGTGGTTGCTGCCGGAAGCACCGGCCGCGGCCAGGGCCGCGGTGATCGTGCTGTGGGTCGGCGCGCTGCAGCTGGCGCTGGCCGTGCCGACCTTGTAGGTCGTGGCCCGGGCGGCCGTCGCTGCCAGCAGGAGACCGAGCAGCAGGGCCGCCGCCGCTGACCGCCGCAGCGCCCTCATGATGCCGACCTCTGGGGGTCAGGTGCCGGCGCCGATGCCGGTGAAGGTGGCCGTGGCGCCGCCGGCGGTCTGGGTGATGGTGCAGGCCGGCTCGTTCGTGCCGATGGCCGCGATCGCCAGGTTGGCCACGGTATAGCCGGTCGGCAGGCCGCCCTGCAGGATGTTGGGGACTTCGTTGCAGTTGCGGATCTTCACGCACTTGTTGGCGGTGACCACGTTGCCCACCACCGCGCAGCCGCCGTAGTTCAGCGACATGGCGCTGTTGGCGGCGCCGGCCACGCCTTGCAGCGCCGCCGCCTTGGCATCGCTGCCGAGGTCGAAGAACTTGGGCAGGGCCGTCGCGGCCAGCACGCCCAGGATGACGATGACGACGATCAGCTCGATCATCGTGAAGCCCTGCTGGGCGGCCTTTTGCAGATTCCTCATGGCAAGACTCCTTCTCTCTGACTTACTTGCTTCTCTTCTCGACGCCGCAGGCCGGCGACTGCTTGGATGCCGACGCCGTGGCGCAGGCGGCTTGTTCCAGGGCTGACGCGGCCCGCTCTTGCGACTGCTTGAACTGCTCGCTGGCCTTGCGGCCTTCGACGCCGACCTCGTTCAGCCGGGTCAAGGCCACACTGATCAACACCGCCGTCACTGCCGTGATGATGGCAAATTCCAGCTTGCCTGTGCCCCGTTCTCCGTGAAATCCCACCGGGCTGCTGCCGCTTCTCTTGCACGAGCGCAAGCCAAATGGCGTGCGCGCAACGCGCCTCCCTGTTGTCGGCTGGCCGGCGGCTGACTTGAAGGCTCGCATGGTCAGCGCTTCATGGCCACCCGGCCCAGATCCCAGATCGGCAGGAACACGCCCAGCGCCAGGATCAGCACCAGCACGCCCAGGAAGACGATCAGGATGGGCTCGATCTGCTGGCTCAGGGTCTTGAGCTCGTACTGCACTTCGTTGCTGTAGAGCGCGCCGACCTCCTCCAGCAGTTCGTCCAGGGCGCCGGTTTCCTCGCCCACGGCCACCATCTGCAGCACCACGGGGGTGAACACGCCGCTGGCGGCGGCCGAACGCAGGATGGAGTCGCCGCGCTCGACGCTCTCGCGCATCTTCTCGACCTTGCCCTGCATGAACTTGTTCTCGACGGTCTGTGCCACCACGGTCAGCGCCTGCTCGACCGGCACGCCGGACTTCAGCGACAGGCTCAGCGAGCGGGCCATGCGGGCCAGCATGGCCTTCTTGACGATCTTGCCGGCCAGCGGCAGCCTGAGCTTCTTCTCGTCCCACCAGAGTTCGCCGGCCGGCGTGGCGGTCCAGCGCTTCCAGCCGAAGAACGCCGCTATGCCCAGCAGCACCAGCAGCCAGCCGAATTCGATGGTGAAGTTGGAGGTGGCCAGCAGGATGCGGGTGGCCAGCGGCAGCTCGGCATTGAAGCTCTTGAACACGCCGGCGAAGGCCGGAATCACCATCACGTTGATCACCCCGATGGCGATGGCCATGGCGATGCCCACGAACATCGGATAGCGCAGGGCCGCCTTGACCTGCTGGCTCATGAAGAGCTCGAACTCCAGGTGGGTGTAGAGCCGCAGCAGCACCTCGTCGAGCCGGCCGGTCATCTCGCCCACGCGCACCAGGGCCACGTAGAAGCCGCTGAAGACGGCCGGGTGCTGGGCCAGCGAGGTGGCGAAGTCGATGCCGGATTCCAGGCTCTGGCGCAAGGCCAGCAGCGTGTCCTTGAGCCGCTGGTGGGTGGCCGACTCCTGCAGCCCGGCCAGCGCGCGCAGGATGGGCACGCCCGATCGCAGCAGCGTGTGCAGCTGGCGGCTCATCAGCATCAGGTCCACGGTGCCGACCGCCGGCAGGGTCCAGCGTTCGAACAGCTTGGACAGGCTCAGCTCGTCGGCCGAGGTCGGCGCCTTGGCCGGTGTGATCGAGACCGGCAGATGGCCGCGACCGCGCAGCACCTCGACCACTTCGGCCGGGCTGCCGGCTTCCAGCACGCCCTTGAGCAGGTCGCTGCCGCTGCGGGCGGTGTAGGCGAAATGCGGCATCGCGGCTCAGCCTCGTCGTCGCTCAATCCAGCTGGCTGGACACGCTCATGGCGTCGGCCACCGTGGTCTGGCCGGCCAGGGCCAGGGCGAGGGCTTCCTTGGCCAGCGTGCGGCCCTGCATCTGCTGGCGGGCCACGTCGGCGACCCGGTTCGGATCCTCCTGGTTGACCGCCTGGATCATGTCGCGGTCCATCTCCAGGTATTCGTAGACGCCGGTGCGGCCGCTGGTACCCGTGTGGTTGCACTTGGCGCAGCCGGGGCTGTGGCGCAGGCCGGAGAGGTCGGGGTCCATGCGGCCCGACAGTGCGCGCAGCCAGGCGGCCTCGTGCTCGTCGGGCTGGTAGGGCTGGGCGCAGGACTGGCACAGCATGCGCACCAGGCGCTGGGCCAGCACCAGCTGCAGCGAGGTGGCCACCATGAAGTGGGGCACGCCCATGTCGATCAGTCGCACCGGCGTCGAGGCCGCGTCATTGGTGTGCAGCGTGGACAGCACCATGTGGCCGGTCATGGCGGCGCGCAGGCCGATCTCGGCCGTCTCCAGGTCGCGCATTTCGCCGACCAGGATGATGTCCGGGTCCTGGCGCAGCGCGGCGCGCAGCACGCGGCCGAAGCTGAGGTCGATCTTCTCCATCACCTGCACCTGGTTGATGCCGGGCAGGCGGTATTCGACCGGGTCCTCGACCGTGATGATCTTGCGGCCGGTGCTGTTGAGCTCGTTCAGCGCCGCGTACAGCGTGGTGGTCTTGCCGCTGCCGGTGGGGCCGGTCACCAGCACCATGCCGCTGGGCTTGTGGATGGCGCGGTGGATGGCCTCCGCCACATGCGGTGGCAGGTTCAGGGCCGGCAGGCTCAGGAGGCCGCTGCTCTGGTTCAAGAGACGCATCACCACCGACTCGCCGTACTGGGTCGGCATGGTGGACAGGCGCACGTCGACCGCGCCGCTCTTGAGCTTGACCGCGAAGCGGCCGTCCTGCGGCAGTCGGCGCTCGGAGATGTCGAGGCCGGACATCAGCTTGAGCCTGAGGGCCACGGCACTGGCGATCTTGGGATCGGCCTCGGTCTGCACATGCAGCACGCCGTCGATGCGGTAGCGGATGCGCAGGTGCTTTTCCTGCGGCTCGATGTGGATGTCGGAGGCACGCACTCGCAATGCCTCCTCGAACATGGTCAGCAGCAGGCGCACCACCGGCGCGTCTTCGGCAGCCGCGGCGTTGAGGCCCAGCAGATCGCCCAGGTCGACCTCTACGCTGGCCAGCTCGGTGCCCAGCTGCTTGGCCAGGCCGGCGATCTCGCCGGCGCCCTGGTAGGCCGAGTCCATGGCGGCCAGCAGCGGCGTCTCGGCCACGACCACCAGGTCGAACTCGCGCTTGAGCAGGCGGCTGACCTCGTCGTAGGCATTGATGTCGCTGGGGTCGGCCATGCCGACCATGACCACGCCGCCGCTCTCCTGCAGCGGCAGGGCGCGCAGGCGGCGGGCCTGGACCTCGGGCAGCAGCCGCGCGATCTCGGGCCGCACGGTGCGGCGTGCCAGGTCGATGAAGGGAATGCGCAGCTGCTTGCCCAGGGCCTGGGCAATCTGCTCCTCGGTGACCCAGCCGCTGTCGATGATGACCCGGCCCAGCTTGCGGCCGCTGGTGCGCTGGCTGGCCAGGGCCTCGGTCAGCTGGTCGGCGCTGATCAGCGCCTGCTGGACCAGCAGGTCGCCTAGGCGGACTCTTTCGGGACGGGGCATGGCGTGACCTCTTACTCCGTCCTGGGCGTGCTGGCCGGGATCTGCGCCTCGGGCCAGGTGCTGCCATCGGCGGCGATCACGGTGGGCTTCATCAGGATGACCAGCTCGCGCTTCTTGTTGACGTCGGCGCTCTGGCGAAACAGGCCGCCAATCAGCGGGATCTTGGAGATGCCCGGCATGCCGCTGCGGTCGGTGCTGGTGACCTGCTGCATCAGGCCGCCGATGGCGACGATCTGGCCATCCTTGACCCGCACGATGGAATCGGTCTCGTTGACACTGGACGAGGCCAGCGGGAAACGGTAGGTGCCCAGCGTGCCCAGGTCCAGGTTCTTGGTGCGCTCGGTCACCGTGCTGATGGCAGGATGCACATGCAGGATCACATTGCCTTCGTCGTCGATCTGCGGCGTCACGTCCAGGGCGATGCCGCTGAAGAAGGGCGTCAGCGTCAGGGTCGGCGAGGCGACGGCGTTGTTGTTCGCGCCACTGGTGGTGGTCGTGGTCGAGATGCCGGTGACGAAGAGTTCGTCGGTGCCGACCTTGAGCACGGCTTTCTGGTTGTTCAGCGTGGCGATGCGCGGGCTGGACAGCACATGGGCCTTGCCCTGCGACTCCAGGAAGTTCAGGAGCGAGCTGAAGTTGCGGGTCTGCAGGGCCAGGCCGTAGAAGCCCTTGCCCAGCGGTGCCGTGCTCACGGTGCCGCCGGCCGTGACCTGGTTGCCCGCCCCGTCGGTGAAGCTGCCGTTGCTGTTCAGCGTGACGCCCGGCGCTCCTACGCCGATCGTGGCGCGCAGCCGGCCGTCCAGCAGGCTGCTGGCGAAGGCATTCCAGTTGACGCCGGCCTGGGCGTCCTCGTTCAGCTCGACCTCGATGATCTTGGCTTCCAGCATCACCTGGCGTTCGATGCTCAGCTGGATCGCCTTCAGGTATTGCTCGACCTGGCGCAGCTCGCCAGGCAGGGCTCGGACGACGATGACGCCGGCTGCCGGATTCAGCACCACGCTGCGCTTGTCGGCATTGCCGACCAGGGCGTTCAGCGAGCTCTGCACCTCGCGCCAGAAGTCGGCATCCGAGGTCATGCGCACATGGGCGGCCTCATCCTGGCGCTGGCCCTGCTGGCCGCCTTGCGACTGGGACGGCGGCTGGGTGCTGTTGCCTCCCTGGCCGTTCTGGCCGCCGGTCGACGCGGTGGTGATGGCACTGGAGGTCACGCGCAGGTCGCTGGCGCCCTGGCGGCGCCCCGGCAGGTAGTTGATCTTGAACAGCCGGGTCTGGATGGTGTTGGGCTGGACGAAGATGCGCTTGCCGGCGATGCGGAAGTCGTAGCCGTAGAGCTCGCGCAGGCTTTCCAGGGCCTCCAGGACCGTGGTGTCGCGCAGGGTCAGCGACACCTGGCCGCCGACCTCGGGCGAGACCAGCACGCTGTAGCCGGTGCCGACCGCCAGTTGCGAGAACACCTGGGTGGCCGGCGCATTGCTGACCGCCAGGTCGAAGCGCGGTTCGCTGTCAGCGGGCGGTGCGGCCAGCACCGGGCCGGCCAGGGCCAATGCCAGCGCGGCAGTGATCAGTCGGTTCTTCTTCATTGCTTGCTCTCCTTGGCGGCGCCGGCCTGCAGCTTGCGCACGTCGGGATTCAGGCGCAGCCACCGATCGGGGCCGCGGCCGGCGCGCAGCAGCACGCCGTCTTCGGTGATGGCCATGACCTGGGCATTGCCGACACGTTCGCCGACCTTGACCGGCTTGTCGTCGATCAGGGCCAGGTCGCCCAGGCGGCTGGACAGGCGCAGCGCCTGCAGCTGCGGTTCGCGCGGCACGGCGGCCGAGGCGGCGGAAGCACCGGCCACGGGGGCGCTGGCAGCGGCCGGCGGCGGGGGACGGGTAGGGTCGGCCAGCTGCGCGGCGGCCCAGCCGGGCCCCAGGGCCAGCAGCGCGCCCAGGGCGGTGCGGATCAGAGTTCCAGCCATTGCTTGTCCTGGCTCAGCGTGTAGAGGCGCAGCGTCAGCGTCAGGCGCGGATGCTGTTCGGCGTTGAGGCCCATGCCGCCCCACAACAAGCGCTGGGGCAGGGCCTGCAGCGCCTGCAAATAAGTCAGCAACTCGGCATAGCTGCCCTCGACCACCAGCTCGACGCCATGGCGGTAGAGCAGGGCGCCGCCGCCGGTGTCGACCTCGGTGCGCGGCAGGTTCTGCATGCTGCGCAGCTTCAGGCCGGCGTTCTGGCGGATCACGGCCTCAAGCACTCCGACCATCTCGTTGGCATGGACCAGCTGGCCGCCGCGGTCGGACAGGGCCGCCTCGGCCTGGCGCAGCCGCTGCTGCCAGTCCTGCAGCTCCCGGACCTGGGCCTGGACCTTCTCACCCAGCTGCTGCTGGCGCAGGCCCAGGGCCTGGTGCAATTGGGCGGCCGCGGCGGCGGCCTGCTGGTGCTGGGCGGTCTGGGCCTTCCATTCCTTGTAAGCCGGGCTCAGCCAGAAGCTGTCGGCAAGCAGCAGCAGGACCGCCAGGGCCGCTCCCAGCATCAGCACGCGCTCGCGCTGGGGTCTCGCGTCAAAGCGTTCCAGCCAGGCCTTCATGGTTTTGCTCCCTCGACCGCGGCCTGCAACTGGAATTCGCTGAACGACTCACCCGCCTTGACATTGAGCTGGGCAAAGCTGCGGCCGCGGAACAGCGGCTCCTCGTTCAGCCGGCGCAGGTATTCGGGCAGGGCACGGGCGTCCAGCATGCGGCCGTGGACCTCCAGCTGGCCATCGGGCAAGACCTTGAAGCCGGTGATCCACAACTGCCCGCCCCCCCGCGCCGCCTGGCGCGACAGGGCCAGCAGGTAGTCGGCATAGCCCCGGGTGCTGCCGGCGCTGCCGCCTTGCAGGACCTGCTGCAGCTGACCCAGCGCCGCCACTTCCTGGCGCAGCGATTCGAGCTGGCGGGCCTGGGCTTCGGCTGCGGCTTGCTGTGGCAGCGGCGTTGCAAGCTGGGCCTGCAGCGGCCGCAGCTGCTGCTGCAGGGCCAAGGCTTCACGGGCCTCGCCGGCAGCGGCCCAGCGCAGGCCCAGTCCGGCCGCCAGCACGGCGGCGATCAGCAGGGCCGCGGCCACCAGACCCTGGACGGCGGTGTAGCGTGCCTTGGGCGGCAGCAGGCTGGCGTCAAGGAGGTTGATGTGCTGAGGGCTGAGGCTCATCGCGTCTCACCCCTCAGCGCGGCACCCACCGCGATCAGGTACTGGGCCAGCAGCCGCGGATCGGCCAGCTCGGGCGCGGCCGACAGGTCCAATGCGGCCCCTGGCTCCAGCGCCAGCACCGGCACATAGAGCAGCTCGCGCACATAGGCCATGAAATCTTCCAGCACCTGGCCCGGCGCGACCAGCACGCGGCTCAGACTGACCTGGGTGAAGCTGCGCTCGAAGCCGTCCAGCGTGCGCTGCAGTTCCAGGCTGGTGCGTTCGAAGGCCTGCTGGCGGACATCGGGGTCGGCATGGCCCAGCGTGGCCAGGCTGGCCTCCATCTGGCGCGACAGCAGCAGCTCGCCGCCGGCCGTGACCACCAGGCAGCTGTGGCCCTCACCCACATGCAGCAGGGCCTGGCCGCGGCCGGGCTCTTCCAGCAAGGCGGAGATGTTGCGCAGCGCGGTCTCGGCCACGTCGATGGCGGTCAGCGGCGTGCCGGCCTGGGTGGCCTGCTGCACCAGGGGCAGCACCAGGGCACGCGGCGCGGCCACGGCGATCAGGCCGGGCTTACGGCGCTGGCCCTGGTCGGCCGGGATCTCCAGCACGTCCAGCGCTGCCGTGTCGACCGGGAAGTCCACCCGTTCCTGCAGCATCCAGCGCGTGGCGTCCTTCCAGTCGGCCCGCGGCACATCGGGCGCTTCCAGCGTCACCAGCTGGTACTGACCGCGCTCCAGCAGCTCGACCACGCGGTGCTGGTGCAGCCCACGGCTGGCTTTCAGCTCCTTGAGGGCGGCGGCCGGCGTGGACCAGTCCTGCTGGGCAATCCATTGCAGGCGCGGCGGTGCGTCGGCGCGCGTTTCCACACAGGCCAGTCGGGCCTGGTCCTGGTGGGGAGCCAGGGCGACCCAGCCAGCACGTTGAGATTGACGACCAAAGAGGGGCACAGCAGAGGATCCGCGCGGTTATTGGCCTATTGTCGAAGCCGACCCTGCCGCCGCCGGGCAGGAAGTGGGGGGAATGTCACACCCAGTCCTGCCTTGGCCTGGGGCACGTTGCGGGTCCGTGACAGTCGCACAGGCCACTCAGATCGGTTCTTTGCGCAGCCAGCGCTCCAGCTGGTCGGAGGGCACCGGACGCGCGAACAGGTAGCCCTGACCCTCCTGGCAACCCAGGGCCAGCAGTTGCTGGCGCTGTTCTTCGGTCTCGATGCCTTCGGCAATCACGCGAAGGCCCAGGCCACGGCCGAGGTTGATCACCATCTGGGCGATGGTGGAGCCGGCGCTGGAGACTTGCGCCTCGCGCACGAAGGCGCGGTCGATCTTGAGCCGGTCGACCTCGAGCTGACGCAACTGGCTCAGGGACGAGAAGCCGGTGCCGAAGTCATCGATGGCCACGGTGGCGCCGGCCCGCTTGATCGCGGCCAGCAGGCTCATCACCAGGTCGGCGTCTTCCATGGCCATGGACTCGGTGATTTCCAGTTCGAGGTTGGCCGGATTGACGCCGCTGTCGCGCAGGGCGCCGTTCAGCGTGTCGATGAAGCCAGCGTGGCGGAACTGGGCCAGCGAGACGTTGACGCACATGCGGAAGTCGGCATAGCCCTGGTCCTCCAGCCGCTTGAGCTGGTGGCAGGCGGTGCGCAGCACGAATTCGCCGATGCTGATGATCAGACCGCTCTGCTCGGCCAGCGGGATGAACTGGTCGGGCGGCACGAACTTGCCGTCCTCGGTGCGCCAGCGCAGCAGGGCCTCGGCGCCGATCGGGCTGGCATTGGCCAGCTCGACCTGGGGCTGGTAGACCACGAACAGGCGGTTGTCCTCGAAGCCGGCGCGCAGGCCCTTGAGCAGCTTGAAGCGCTCGCGCGCATCGGTGCCCATGGCGGAAGAGAAGTACTGCGAGCTGCCGCGGTGCTGCTGCTTGGCGCGCTTCAGCGCGATCTGGGCATCGAGCAACAGCTCGGAGCCGACCGAGGAGGATTCGGACAGCCGCACCAGGCCGGTGGTGGCCGAGAGCTGCAGCCTTTCGCCCTCGACTTCGAAGGGCTCGGTGAACACCCGGCCGATGGAGCCGCCGTTGACCGTGCTCTCCGGGCCCAGCAGGCCGAAGGCGTCGGCCGCGACGCGGGCCATCGAGGTGTTGAAGCCCAGCATGGCCGACATGCGGCCGACCACGGCCTGCAGCACCTGGTCGCCGAAATGGTGGCCGAAGGCGTCGTTGATGTCGGAGAAGTCGTCGATGTCGATCAGGGCCAGGCAGATGCCCTGCGGATCCTGCAGGTTGCGCTCCATCAGCTCGATGAAGCGCGTGCGGTTGGGCAGGTGCAGCAGCTGGTCGTTGTAGGCCTGGTCCAGCAACTGGCCGTACAGCAGCACGTTCTCCAGGCCGACCACGATGTTGGCCGAGAAGGCGCGCAGAAGATGGGTCTCGACCCGGTCGAGCTCGCGGCCCAGGTCGACCATGGCGACCATGGCCCGTCCGTTGGACAGGCCGAGGTAGAGGCTGAGCCCGGTGTCCTCGACCTGCGTCTCGCGCTGGTTGATGCAGCGTTGCAGCCGTTGGCGGACTTCTTCCACCGGCACCGCCGTCAGCGCGGTGTCCCGCAGGTTGTTGTATTGACCGGTGGCCGCCAGCACCCGCCAGCCGCTGCCGGTGTCGTCGTTCATCTGGGCGCAGACCAGGCCGGCAGGCAGCACGCCCAGCACATGGCACAGCTGGTTCAGCACGCCCTCGGCGAAATGCAACAGCCCGCGCAGGCGGCTCAGCTCGGTGCTGGCCTCGACGATCATTTCCAGGCCATGGCGGGCCGATTCCAGTGCCTGGATTTGGCGGTACGAGCGGATCGCCGCGGTCAGCACCGTGTAAAGCCGGGTGCGGGTCAGCTCGGACTTGGTCTTGTAGTCGTTGATGTCGAAGGCCCGGACCGTCTCGATCTCGGGCGCATAGCCGGGCTGGCCGGTGCGCAGCACGATGCGCACCGCATGCTGGTCCAGCTCCTGGCGTATGCAGCGCACCAGCTGCAGGCCGGCGTCCTCGCTCTCCATCACCACGTCCAGCAGCACGACGGCAAGGTCGTGCTCGCGCTCCATCAGCTCGCGGGCCTGGGAGGCCGAACTGGCATGCAGGAACTGCAGCGGACGACCCTCGACCTCAAGCCCCTGCATGGCCAGCTCGGTGGCCTTGTGGACGTCGCTGTCATCGTCGACGATCAGCACCCGCCAGGGGTGGGCAGCCTCGCCCGGTGAACCCGATTCGTCCCCTTCAAGGAACTCCAGCACATCGTCGTCGCCAGGACTGTCGCGGTTCTCGAGGCTGTGTTGATCGGACATGAGGCTTCCGTGGTCGTCCCCGGGTAAGGGACGGACTGCTTGCTATCGGCACCGGACCGGCTTCCTGTTCCGGCTACTCGGCGCATGCGCTGAGCTAGACGATAGGGCCAATCGGGTGATCATTTCACAGGGCTTGCCCGCATGAAAGCACAAAACCCACAGTCGCGGGCGGGCGGATTGGGCCTTGGCAGCCTGCAAGCCAGGCAAACCTGCCCCTTGGGGAAGGGGCTCAGCGGGGTTTCTTGACGCGTGTCGTGCTCTTGGCGCCGCCCGTCTCCCGCGGTGGCAGGCCGGTGTGCTGGGTCAGCATGCGGCCGCGCGGCGGCCGGGCCGGGCTCATCTCGGCCTTGCCGGCCGGCTTGGCCAGCGAGGTCTTGCTGCCGGTGGCCGTGGAGTTCTTGCGGCGGGCGCTCTCGTAGCTGCCGTCGGTGCTCGGCTGGAAGGTCGGGATCAGGTGGTGCTTGCCGTTGCCTATCAGGTCGGAGCGGCCCAGCTCCTTCAGCGCCTCGCGCAGCAGCGGCCAGTTGTTCGGGTCGTGATACCGCAGGAAGGCCTTGTGCAGCCGGCGGCGGCGCTCGCCGCGGACGATGTCCACCGTCTCGCTGTCGCGCGTGACCTTGCGCAGCGGGTTCTTGTTCGTGTGGTACATCGCCGTGGCCGTGGCCATGGGGCTGGGGTAGAAGGTCTGGACCTGGTCGGCGCGGAAGCCGTTGCGCTTGAGCCAGATCGCCAGGTTCATCATGTCCTCGTCCGAGGTGCCCGGGTGGGCGGCGATGAAGTAGGGGATCAGGTACTGCTTCTTGCCGGCCGCCTCGCTGGCCTGCTCGAACAGCTGCTTGAAGCGGTCGTAGGTGCCAATGCCCGGCTTCATCATCTTGGACAGCGGGCCGCCCTCGGTGTGCTCGGGGGCGATCTTCAGGTAGCCGCCCACGTGGTGGGTGACCAGCTCCTTGATGTACTCGGGGCTCTTGATCGCCAGGTCGTAGCGCAGGCCCGAGCCGATCAGGATCTTCTTGACGCCCGGCAAGGCGCGGGCCCGGCGGTACATCTTGATCAGGGGGCCGTGGTCGGTCTTGAGGTTCTGGCAGATGTCCGGGTAGACGCAGCTGGGCTTGCGGCAGGCGGCCTCGATCTCGGGGCTCTTGCAGCCGATCCGGTACATGTTGGCCGTGGGGCCGCCCAGGTCGGAGACCACGCCGGTGAAGCCCTTGACCTTGTCGCGGATCTCCTCGATCTCGCGGATCACCGAGTCTTCGCTGCGGCTCTGGATGATGCGGCCTTCATGCTCGGTGATCGAGCAGAAGGTGCAGCCCCCGAAGCAGCCGCGCATGATGTTGACGCTGAAGCGGATCATTTCCCAGGCCGGGATCTTGGTCGCTCCGTCATGGCCACCGGTCTCGTCCGCATAGGCCGGATGGGGCGAGCGGGCATAGGGTAGGTCGAACACATGGTCCATCTCGGCCGTCGTCAGCGGGATGGGTGGCGGATTGATCCAGAGGTCGCGGTCGCCATGGCGCTGCACCAGGGCGCGGGCGTTGCCGGGGTTGGTTTCCAGGTGCAGCACCCGGTTGGCATGGGCGTAGAGCACTGGGTCGGCACGCACCTGCTCGTAGTCGGGCAGGCGTATCACCGTCTGCTCCCGCGGCGGCAGGGCCAGCTTGCCGGTGCGGTGGATGGTGATGGGCTTGGGGGCGTCGGCCGCCCCAGGCGCAGCCGGCGTGGCGCAGCTGCCGCCCTGGTCGGCGGCCGTCTCGTCAATCGTCTGGTAGGGGCTGATCAGCTCGTCGACCCGGCCCGGCGTGTCGACCGAAGTGGAGTCCAGCTGGAACCAGTCGGCCAGGTCGGCATGGTCGTCGCGGCGCATGAAGGCGGTGCCGCGGATGTCGGTCAGGCTGTGGATGTGCTGGCGCTGGGCCAGGCGGTGGGCGATCTCGACGATGGCGCGCTCGGCATTGCCGTAGACCAGCAGCTCGGCCTTGGCGTCCACCAGGATGGAGCGGCGCACCTTGTCCTGCCAGTAGTCGTAATGGGCGATGCGGCGCAGGCTGGCCTCGATGCCGCCAATCACCACCGGCACCTCGCTCCAGGCTTCCTTGCAGCGCTGGGTGTAGACCAGGGTCGCGCGGTCCGGCCGCTTGCCGCCTTCGCCGCCGGGCGTGTAGGCGTCGTCCGAGCGGATCTTCCGGTCGGCCGTGTAGCGGTTGATCATGGAATCCATGTTGCCGGCCGCCACGCCGAAGAACAGGTTCGGCTTGCCCAGCGCCTTGAAGGCGTCGGCGCTCTGCCAGTCGGGCTGGGCAATGATGCCCACGCGGAAGCCCTGGGCCTCCAGCGTCCGGCCAATGACCGCCATGCCGAAGCTGGGGTGGTCCACATAGGCGTCGCCGGTGACGATGATGATGTCGCAGCTGTCCCAGCCGAGCAGGTCCATTTCCTGCCGGCTCATGGGCAGGAACGGGGCCGGCCCGAAACGCTTGGCCCAGAACGGGCGGTAGGCGGTCAGGGCCTTGGCGGCCTTGGGTGGGGTGATGGCGATATGGGCGGACACGGCTTGGGCTCTTTCGCGTAACCCGCTATTGTCCTTGACTACGGGCAAACCCGGTCAGCTTCAAGGGCCTTGGCCCTCGTCGGCCAGTGATTTAGTTGGACGGAAGCTGCTGCGCGGCCGAGCGCCGGCAGAATCCCTGCTGGCCCAGGCGGGCTTTTTCATCCGCCGTCAGCGGTGGCAGCAGCGGCGTGGCCTTCTGGGACAGGCTGGTCAGGAAGCCCTCGACCGAGGCCTGACCCACCGCCACCAGGTCGAAGGCGCCCGGCTCGAGGATCCACTGGTGCAGCAGTCCATCGACCAGGGCCACCAGCGCGATCGCGGCCATCTCGGCGTTCGTTCCCTTGGGCAGCACGCCTTCGGTCACGGCAAGGTCGAAGGCGGCGCGGTTCTGTGCCCGCCAGTCGCGGTGGGCATCCAGCTTGCGCAGGTGCAGGCCCTGCATCTCGCCGGTGTACTCGACCTTGGTCATGGCGATCTCGAAGACCCGCCGGGTGCGCTCGTTGTGCTGGGCCGAATGGAAGACATTGACCAGGCCGAAGCGCAGCTCGGCCAGGCTGAGTACCGGCTCGGGCTCTGTCGCCTCTATCGGCTGCATGCCTTCTTCCAGCGGCATCGTGGCCCGGTCCATCATGGCCTCGAACAGCTCGGCCTTGTCCTTGAAGTGCCAGTAGATGGCGCCGCGAGTGACTTGTGCCTCTTCGGCAATCTGCTGCAAGGATGTGCTGGCCACACCCTTGGCATGGAACAGCCGCTCGGCGGCATCGATGATGCCCGAGCGGGTTTCCTGCGCTTCCTGTTTGGTCTTGCGAGCCATGGCCCCGAATTGTACGGGGTTAAACATACATACGCGAATGTATGTATATACTCCGGGCCAACCCTAGCTCCCCGCCCTGGACCTGTCGAAACTGGCCGGTCCGGCCCGTCGTCTGGTTGATCGAGAAGAAACCCGTCAAGGACACCATGCACACCGCCCCCCAACAACAAGCCCTCGGCCTGCGCGCGCAGGCTCTTTACCTGCTGCCCCTGGTGATCGCCGTGGCCGCCGCCCTGACCGGCTGCGGTGGTGGCGCCCAGGCGCAAGGCCATGGCGGCGGCATGCCGCCTCCGGCCGTCGGCGTGGTGACTACGGCCCTGCAGCCGGTGGCCCTGCAGACCGAGCTGCCCGGCCGGGTCGAGGCGATCCGCACTGCCCAGGTCCGGGCCCGAGTCAACGGCGTGGTGCTGAAGCGCCTGTTCACGGAAGGCGCCGAGGTCAAGGCCGGCCAGGCCTTGTTCCAGATTGATCCGGCGCCCTACCAGGCCGCCATGGAAAGCGCCCAGGCCCAACTGGCTAAGGCGCAAGCCAACCTGAGCCAGGCCGCCGCCCAGGCCGAGCGCAACAAGCCACTGGTCGAGAGCCGGGCGATCAGCCAGCAGGAATATGTGGCCAGCGTGGCTGCGGCCAAGGCGGCCGAGGCCGACGTGGCCGGCGCCAAGGCGGCGGTCACCAATGCCAGGCTGGGCCTGGACTACGCACACGTCAGCGCGCCCATCTCGGGCCGCATCGGCCGCGCCCTGGTCAGCGAAGGCCAGCTGGTCAGCGCCGCCGAGGCCACGCAGCTGGCGCTGATCCAGCAGACCGGCAGCGTCTACGTCAACTTCACCCAGTCGGCGAACGAGGTGCAGGCCCTGCGCCGCGCGCTGGCCAAGGGCCAGGTCAAGGCCGCCAATGCCGCGCCGGTGCGCGTGGTGCTGGAAGACGGCAGCGAGCTGGCCAAGCCCGGCAAGCTGCTGTTCACCGACCTCAGTGTGGACGCCACCTCGGGCCAGGTGCAGCTGCGCGCCGAAGTGCCGAATGTCGATGGCCAGCTGCTGCCCGGCCAGTACGTGCGGGTGCGCCTGGCCCAGGCCGAGCTGCCCCAGGGCATCCTGCTGCCGCAGCAGGCCGTGACCCGCGGTGCCACCGGCGACACCGTCCTCGTGGTAGGCGCCGACAGCAAGCCCCAGCCGCGCACGGTCAAGGTGTCGCAGGCCGTTGGCAACCAGTGGCTGGTGGTCGATGGCCTCAAGGCCGGCGAGCAGGTCATTGCCGACGGCTTCCAGAAGATGTTCGTGCCTGGCGCGCCGGTGAAGCCGGTGCCCTGGACGCCGGCCGGCTCTGCCTCCGCCGCCCCGGCCGCCAGCAAGTAAACAAGCAGGGAACGACTCAACATGGCCCGCTTCTTCATTGATCGCCCGGTCTTCGCCTGGGTGATCGCGCTGTTCGTCCTGGTGTTCGGGGCGGTCGCGATCACCAAGCTGCCGGTGGCGCAGTACCCCACGGTCGCACCGCCTTCGCTGGTGATCTCGGCCTTCTATCCCGGTGCCTCGGCCAAGACCCTGGACGAGAGCGTGCTCTCGGTCATCGAACTGGAGCTCAACGGCGCGCCCGGCCTCGCCTACATGGAATCGGTCAGCCAAGCCAATGGCAGTGGCGCGATCACCGTGACTTTCGAGCCCGGCACCAACATCGACCTGGCCCAGGTCGAGATCCAGAACCGCCTGGGCCGCGCCGCGCCGCGCCTGCCGGCGGCGGTGACCCAGCAGGGCGTGCGGGTCGACAAGGCCCGCAACAACTTCCTGCTGTTCGTCACGCTGTCGAGCAAGAACGGCAGCATGGACCCGGTGGCGCTGGGCGACTACGCCGCCCGCAACATCATTCCCGAGCTGCAGCGCGTTCAGGGCGTGGGCCAGGCCCAGCTGTTCGGCACCGAGCGCGCCATGCGCATCTGGCTGGACCCGGCCAAGCTGCTGTCCTTCAACATCAGCCCGCTCGAGGTGAACAACGCGATCCGCGCCCAGAACTCCCTGGTGCCGGCCGGCGTGCTGGGCGACCTGCCCAACCTGACCAGCCAGACCATGTCGGCCACCATCGTGGTCAAGGGCCAGCTGGACAACGTCGACCAGTTCAAGAACATCGTGCTGCGCGCCAACGCCGACGGATCGACCGTGCGGCTCAAGGACGTGGCCAAGGTGGAGTTGGGCGGCCAGGGCTACGGCACCTATTCGCGCCTGAACGGCAAGCCCTCGACCGGCATCGGCGTGCAGCTCTCGCCCAGCGGCAACGCGCTGGCCACGGCCACCGCGATCAAGGACCGCATGGCCGAGCTGCGGGCCTATTTCCCCGAAGGCGTGATCTACGAGATCCCGTACGACTCGTCCAAGTTCGTCAAGATCTCGATCACCCAGGTGGTCGAGACCCTGGCCGAGGCCATCGTGCTGGTGTTCCTGGTGATGTTCCTGTTCCTGCAGAACTGGCGCTACACCCTGATCCCGACCCTGGTCGTGCCGGTGGCCCTGCTCGGCACCTTCGCCATCATGCTGGGCCTGGGTTTCTCCATCAACGTGCTGACCCTGTTCGGCATGGTGCTGGCCATCGGCATCCTGGTGGACGATGCCATCGTGGTGGTGGAGAACGTCGAACGCATCATGAGCGAGGAGGGGCTGTCGCCCCGCGATGCCACGATCAAGGCCATGGGCCAGATCTCGGGCGCCATCATCGGCATTACCGTGGTCCTGGTCTCGGTCTTCGTGCCCATGGCCTTCTTCGCCGGCTCGGTGGGCAATATCTACCGCCAGTTCTCGCTGGCCATGGTGGCCTCGATGTTGCTGTCGGCCGTGATGGCGCTGAGCCTCACGCCGGCCCTGTGTGCCACCCTGCTCAAGCCGGTCGAGGCCGGCCACCACCATGCCAAGGGCGGCTTCTTCGGCTGGTTCAATCGCGGCTTCTCGCGCACCGCCAAGGGCTACGAGGGCTGGGTCGCCAAGCTGCTGCCGCGCGCCGGCCGCCTGCTGCTGGTCTACCTGGGCCTGGCGATTGCCGTCGGCGTGCTCTACACCCGGCTGCCGACCTCCTTCCTGCCCAATGAAGACCAGGGCTACCTGATCGTCAACGTGCAGCTGCCGCCGGGCGCCACCTCCAACCGCACGCAGGACGCGGTGGCCGAGGTCGAGAAGTTCTTCCTGGCCCAGCCCGAAGTGCAGGCCACCATTGGCGTGATCGGCTTCTCGTTCTCGGGTCAGGGCCAGAACGCCGCCCTGGTGTTCGTGCCGCTCAAGCCCTGGGACGAGCGCCATGGCCCCGAACACAGTGCCCAGGCGCTGGCCGGCCGCGCCTTCGGTGCGCTGATGGCGGTTCGCGATGCCTTCATCTTCCCGCTGTCGCCACCGCCCATCCCCGAGCTGGGCACGGCCACCGGCTTCGCCCTGCGCCTGCAGGACCGCGCCGGCCTGGGCCACGAGGCCCTGCTGAATGCGCGCAACCAGCTGATGGGCATGGCCTCGCAGAGCAAGCTGATCACCGGCATGCGTCCCGACGGTCTGGAAGATGCGCCGCAGCTGCAGATCGATGTGGACCGTGACAAGGCGGCCGCGCTGGGCGTCAGCTTCGACAACATCGCCGCCGTGCTGGGCACGAATCTGGGCTCGGCCTATGTGAACGACTTCCCCAACCAGGGACGTCTGCAGCGTGTGGTCGTGCAGGCAGACGCGGCTGCCCGCATGCAGCCGGAGGATCTGCTCAAGCTGAACGTCTCGAACAGCCGCGGCCAGAGCGTGCCGCTCTCGAGCTTCGCCTCGACTCGCTGGATCACCGGCCAGATGCAGGCCGTGCGCTACAACGGTTATCCGGCCATGCGCCTGGCCGGCGACGCCGCGCCCGGTGCCTCAACCGGCGATGCGATGAAGGAGCTGGAGGCCATGGTCGCCAAGCTGCCGGCCGGCATTGGCTTCGAATGGACCGGCCTGTCGCGCGAGGAGAAGATCTCCGGCTCGCAGGCCGGCATCCTGCTGGCGTTCTCGCTGCTGGCGGTGTTCCTGTGCCTGGGCGCGCTGTACGAGAGCTGGAGCATTCCGGTCGCCGTGCTGCTCGTGGTGCCGCTGGGCCTGCTGGGTGCGGTGCTGGGCGCCACGCTGCGCGGCCTGCCGAACGACGTGTATTTCAAGGTCGGCCTGATCGCCATCATCGGCCTCTCGGCCAAGAACGCGATCCTGATCGTGGAGTTCGCCAAGGACCTGCAGGCCCAGGGCAAGAGCCTGGTGGCCGCTGTGCTGGAGGCCTGCCACCTGCGCTTCCGCCCCATCATCATGACCTCGTTCGCCTTCATCCTGGGCGTGATGCCCCTGGTGTTCGCCACCGGCGCCGGCTCGGCCAGCCAGCGCGCCATCGGCACCGGCGTGATGTACGGCATGGTCTCGGCCACGGTGCTGGCCGTGCTCTTCGTGCCCATCTTCTTCCTGGTCGTCAGGCGCATCTTCAAGGGCAGCGAGCGGCAACAGCGCTTCGCTGCCGAGCATGCCCATGTGATGACGACCGCGACCGAGACCCCCAAGGAGGGCCACTGAAAATGGCTGCCCATCAATTCACGATGACGAGAATCACGGCCCTGGCGACGGCCTTGCTGCTGGCCGGCTGCGTCAACCTGGCGCCCGATCATCAGCGGCCGGCGGCGCCGGTGGCGGCGGAGTTCCCGCAGGCCTCGGCCAGCGAAGGCACGGCCGCCCGCTCGCTCGCCTGGCAGCAGTTCTATGCTGGTGACGAGCGCCTGCAAGCCCTGATCGAACTGGCGCTGAAGAACAACCGCGACCTGCGTGTTGCGCTGCTCAACGTCGAGCAGGCCCGTGCGCTGGCCCGGGTGTCGGACGCGAACCGCTGGCCCACCGTGGCGGCCGGTTTCGTCAACAGCCGCACGCCGGGCAAGGACAACACGATCACCGCCGCCTACCAGGCCGGCCTGCAGATCAATGCCTATGAGCTGGACCTGTTCGGCAAGCTGAAGAACCAGGGTGATGCCGCCACGGCCCGCTACCTGGCGTCCAGCGAAGGCGCCCGCGCGGCCCAGATCGCGTTGGTGGCCGGCGTGGCTTCCAGCCACCTGGCCCTGCAGGCCGACGAAGAGCTGCTGCAACTCGCCCGCTCGACCGCTGCCACGCGTACCGACAGCCTGCGGCTGACCCGCCAGAAGTACGAGGCCGGCGTGGCCTCCGCGCTGGAACTGGCCGGCGCCGAGTCGGCCCTGGGCGCCGCCCAGGTCGCCCTGGCCGCGGCCGAACGCCAGCGCGCCCAGGACGAGAACGCCCTGGTGCTGCTGGTCGGCCAGCCGCTGCCGGCTTCGCTGCCGGCCGTCGGCAAGGCGGCGCTGCCGGATCTGCCGGTGGGCATTCCCTCCGAAGTGCTGACTCTGCGTCCCGACGTGCTGCAGGCCGAAGGCATGCTCCGCGCCGCTTCGGCCAATATCGGCGCGGCCCGTGCGGCTTTCTTCCCCAGCATTGCGCTGACCACCAGCCTGGGCACGGCCAGCTCGCATCTGTCCGATCTGTTCAGCAACACGGCCTGGAGCTTTGTCGGCCAGGCCCTGCTGCCCATCTTCGATGCCGGTCGCAACCAGGCCAACCTGGACTCGGCCAAGGCAGCCCAGGACATGGCCGTGGCCCAGTACGAGAAGGCGGTGCAGACCGCCTTCCGCGAGGTGGCCGATGCACTCGCCGGCCGCGCCACCTTGGGCACGCAGCTGCAGGCCCAGCAGAAGCAGTCGGAGGCCGAGCAACAGCGCCTGAAGCTGGTGCAGCTGCGCTTCAGCAACGGCGCCTCCAGCAGCCTGGAGCTGCTCGATGCCCAGCGCGCAAGCTTCGCGGCACAACTGGCCCTGGTCCAGGTTCGCCTGGCCCAGCAGCTCAATGCTGTGCAGCTCTACAAAGCCCTGGGCGGCGGAGCTTCCGCCAGCTGAGGCTCAGTCAGGACTCGCGGCAGGCCGGCCATTCGCCCTTGGGCGCTTCGGTCCGGCCCAGCCGGCAGAGCTCCAGCCAGTAGCCCCGCATGAACTCTGGGTAGCGGCTCGCAAAGGGCTTGCTCGCCACCGAGTAATACCAGGCCATCAGCACCGGCGGTTCCAGCCGTTGCAGCTTCTTGAGGATGTCGGGTGGCTGGCTCGAGATCGCGGCCTCGGGCAGCACGGCCGCCAGGTGACGGCCGCTCAGCAGCTTGTTCATTGCGTTGGGTGTGTCGACGGCTCGGTCAACCGGCCAGCCGCGCTCGCGGGCCAGGTCTTCGATGGCCCGCACCGGCGAGATGCCTATGCTCAGGTCCGCCGGACCGACGAGCTGCCTGCCGTCCCATTTGACGCGCTGCTCCCCGGCCAGGACGTAGAGCGAGTAGGCGGTGCGGAAGAAGCCAAGACCCGCGTCCGGAGCACCTTTGGCCATGGGCAGCACGCCCTGGTCATGCAGTTCCGGATTCGGGAGGGAGACGGCCCAGATGTCGATATTGCCCTGCTCGAGCTCGACCCGGCCGCGGCGAATGGGCATGCGCTCGAAGCTGTAGCCGGGATTGCAGGCGCTGCGGCCCATGGCCATGCGGATCCAGTCGACCAGCTTGCCCTCGGGTGGCGCGCCCCTTTCTACGGCCAGCACCAGCGGCGCCAGTTCGTAGTCGATGATGCCTATCCGCACCTGGGTCGGACAGGGGCCCGCCGACAGGGCCGGCAGGCAGGCGAGGCCCAGCAGCAGGCCGGGCACTTTCGCGAGTAGCTTCATTGAGTCCGATGCTCGCAGCCCGCAGGGGTGCTTGCACCGGGGTTTTCGATAGCGCGAGGCTTAGTGGGTCTGGGCCCAGTCCTGGCCTTCGCGGACCGCATAGCGCAGAGCGGCGCGGCGGCTTTCGAAGCGCGGCACGAAGCGCAGAACACGGTCATGACTGGCCTGGCCCTGACCCGAACGGATCGAGACCGAGGCGGTGTAGCCGCCGTCGCCGGTCGGCTTGCTCATCGGTGAGACAAGGTAACGCCCCACCTCAATGCTCTTGTATTGCATTGTTTTTCCTTGAGGTGTGCGCCTTGATGGAGAAGGCTTTCTGACAGCCATCCGTCTTGGCGCGGATTGGTTTTGATGTTTGCCGCTTACGAGGCCAGCGGCGGGGCCTGAAGTGGGTGGCGCTCCCGCGCCACCGTGCGAAGCGGCTGGATTACAGCGGCTTGATGTTCGCAGCCTGCAGGCCCTTGGGGCCTTGCTTGACTTCGAACTCGACCTGCTGGTTTTCGGCCAGGGTACGGAAGCCGCCGCCGTTGCGGATTTCGCTATGGTGGGCGAACAGGTCCTTGCCGCCGTCAGCGGGGGTGATGAAGCCGAAGCCCTTGCCGTCGTCGAACCACTTCACGGTGCCGGTCTGGATGGTCATGAGAGTTTCCTTAGAAAAACGAAAAAGATGGACAAACACTCCGCGGCCCGACGGGTCGGCGGAGACAGAAACACTCAAGAGCAGTCAGACGGGGAGTTTGAAACTGAAGCGAGCCGCTCGCGCGAAGATCGGTATGCGGGGCTGCAATTCGAAGACCTTGTGAAAACGGTCTTTCGTGGTTCTATGGGGGCGCAATGTAACACAGCGCCCCAAGTCCCTCAGGCCGCGAGGACTTCCACCGGCACGCCGCTGAGCACGGCATTGCCCGAAAGCGGATCGCGCTCGGCCTCACTCAGCAGGGAATTCATGTTGACGCCGGGCCGTTCGCCGGCCAGCGACAAGCGCATGCCCGGCAGGTCATGGCCCCAGCCATGCGGCAGGCAGACCACGCCCGGCATCAGGCCGGCATCGAACTGCACCGGCACGCGCAGCTCGGCGCCGCGGGCGCGCACCAGGGCATCACTGCCTTCGGCAATGCCGCGCTGCTGAGCGTCCTGTGGATGGACGAGCAAGGTGCAGCGCTGCGGTCCCTTGGCCAGCACCGGCAGGTTGTGCATCCAGCTGTTGCCGGAGCGCATGTCGCGCCGGCCTATCAGCAGCAGGCCCTCGTTCGCCTCCGGCAGCTGCAGCCGCGAGAGTTCATCCAGCAGCAGCGGCGGCGCGAGCTCGATGCAACCCGAGGGCGTGCGCAGGATTTCCGGGATGCGCGGCTGCAGCGGGCCCAGGTCGATGCCGCCTTCGGCCGCCTTGATCCTGGCGAGATTGAGCCCGTCCGGCTTGAGGCCGAAGCGGTCTCCGTAGGGGCCGCTGCGGATGGCCAGGTCGATCAGGCGCTCGGGCCCGCGCTGGTCGCCCAGGGCCTTCAGCACCGCCTCGGCATGCTCGCCGGCAAAGCGCTTCACGTCGGCGGCGATGGCCTCGTCGTCGAGCTGCTGCGGATCGACATCGAGCCCACGGCCCTCGACCAGGGCGGCCAGCCGCAACAGGGTCTGCCATTCCTCGGGCTGGTCCTCGGCCTTGGCAAACACCGGGCCGGAGAAGCGCGCATGGTTGCGGAACGAGAGCTGCGGGAACGCCATGTCGTAGTGCAGATCCTCCAGCGGCGACAGACCCGGCAGGATCACGTCGGCATGGCGGCTGGTCTCGTTCAGGTAGATGTCCAGGCTCAGCATGAAATCCAGGCTGTCCAGGGCCTTGGCCAAGCGCGCGCCGTTGGGTGCCGACAGCACCGGATTCGCGGCCATCGCGATCAGGGCCCGCACCTGGCCGGTGCCGGGCGTCTCGATTTCCTCGGCCAGCACGGTGATCGGCAGCTCGCCGAACACTTCAGGCGCATCGGACACGCGGCTGCGGCGTCGGCCAGTCGCCACGCCCTTGCCGCTGCCCGGCTTGCCGGCCGTGTTGGCGGCAAAGGCCGCGGCCTTGGGGAACATCATGCCGCCCGGCCGGTCCAGGTGGCCGCTCAGCACATTGAGCACGTCAACCAGCCAGCTGTTGAGCGTGCCGTGGCGCTGGGTGCAGGTGCCAATGCGACCATAGACCGCGCCGGCCTTGGCGCCGGCGAGCTCGCGGGCCAGACGACGCTGGACCTCGGCCGCGACGCCGCAGCCCTCGGCCATGCGCTCGGGCGTGAAGGGCTGGATCGCGGCCTGCAGTTCATCGAGCCCGTTCAGGTGCTCGGACCAACGGCCCGGCTTGGCCAGGCCTTCGTCGAACAGGGTGTTGACCAGGCCCAGCAACAGGAACACGTCGCCGCCCGGCTTGATGAACAAATGCTCGTCGGCCGCTGCCGCGGTCTCGGTGCGGCGCGGATCGACCACCAGGATGCGGCCGCCACGCGCGCGCATCGCCTTGGCCTTGCCGCGGTAGTCGGGCACGGTCCAGAGGCTGCCGTTGCTGACCATGGGGTTGGCGCCCAGCATCAGCAGCCAGTCGCAGCGCTCGATGTCGGGCACGGGGATGCTGAGCCAGTGGCCGAACATCAGGCCGCTGGAAAGCTGCTTGGGCATCTGGTCCAGCGTCGAGGCACTGAACACATTGCGCGTGCCCAGGGCCTTCACCAGGCGCGGGAAATAGGCCAGCAGGCTGATCTTGTGGGCGCTCGGATTGCCGGCCACGGCGGCCACTGAATCAGGGCCGTGTTGCTGCAACACAGGCAGCAGCCGGCTTTCGACCTCGGCGAAGGCCTCGTCCCAGCTGGCCTCGACGAAGACACCCTCGCGCTTGATCAGCGGCTGGCGCAGCCGGTCGGGGTCTTCATGCAGGTCCTTCAGCGAGGTGCCCTTGGGGCAGATGAAGCCCTGGCTGAAGACGTCTTGCGCCGCGCCGCGGATGGAGACGACCTGCCGGCCCTCGGTGCGGACTTCGAGGCCGCAGCAGGCTTCGCACAGCGGGCAGATGCGGTAGTGGGTGCTGGACATCGGCAGGCCTCCATGGGGTCTGCCGATTGTGGGCCGCTTGCCGCCCGCGCGCAGGTCGCGCGGGCGACAGCGTCTCAGCGCAGCTTGAGGAAGGCGACCGGGCGTGGCCGTTCATCGATAGGCTGGTCCCATTCGTCGCGGAAGACGATCTCGAAGGCGAAGCGCTCGGGGGCGCCGCCCTTCTTGCAGTCCAGGTTGCGCATGGCCTTGCGGATCGCCGGATAGTAGTCGCGAGGTCCGCCGGACGAACGGATCTCGCCGGGCCGGCCCTCGCTCAGCGTGAACTCCACGTAGACCGTGCCGTCCTTCTGGATGCGGTACCAGTCGTGGCCCAGGGCCACGGGCAGCTTGTCGGCGATGGTCGGGCAGTTCTCGGTCACGTCGTAGCGAGGCTGCTGCGTTTTCTGCGAGCTGATCTCTACGCGCTGCAGCTCGCTTTGCGGAGGTTCGGCCAGGGCGGCCGGGACGAAGAGGGTCAGGGCCGGGGCCAGCAGCAGGCCGGCCCGCCCGATGGCGTGCAGATTCATGATGGGACTCCTGTTCTTCTTGCCTGAGGTGGAGACGAGGTGGGACCGGACGCCTGTGAGCTCCCGCGACGGCCGGTCCAATCCAATCTAGGAGGCGCTGCGCCTCAGTTGAAACCGCAGGTGACGAAGCTCCATTCCATGGGCATGAAACGAGGTCGCGCTGCGACGATCGCCGTTCGTCGCAGCGCTAGGGCTGCCTGAAGCGATGGACGTAGGCGTCGGCCACGGACAGCAGTTCCTGGCGGTGCTTGAGTTGCAGTCTCAGGTGGCCACCGGCATCGCGGGTCAGACCGGCCACGGCCAGTGCATTCACCAGGGTCGAGCGATGGATCTGCCAGAACTGCTGCTGGTCCAGTTCGCCCCGCAGCTCCTTCAGCGATTTGCGTATCAGCGCTTCGCCCTGCTGGGTCACGACCCGCGTGTACTTGTGGTCGGACTTGAAATAGAGCACCTCGTCGATGGTGATCAGCCGGACCGAATGTCCGACCGTGGCGCTGATCCAGCGCAGCGAGCCACCGTCAGGCGCCGGCTGCGCGTTGGTCGGCGCAGCCACGGGAGGCTCGCCGATCGAATGGCTCAGCCGCTGGCGCAGACGGGTCAGCGCCACATTGAGCCGGGCCGGCGTCAGCGGCTTGAGCAGGCAGTCCACGGCGCCCTGCTCGTAGGCCGTGATCGCATGGCGTTCATGCTCGGTCATGAAGACCACCTGGCAGCGTGGGTCCAGCTGGCGGGCCACCTCGAGGCCGCTGACACCCGGCATGTCGACGTCCAGCAGGGCGATCTCGGGTTGCCAGAACTCGGCCAGGCGCAAGGCCTGCAATCCGTCGGCCGCTTCGCCCACCACATGCAGCTCCGGCCAAAGCAGCTGCAGTTGCTGCAGGAGCTGGCAGCGCAGGTCGGCCTGGTCGTAGGCGACCAGGGCCGTCGCTTCAGGGAAGGGCGTGGCGTTGTTGTTCATCGCCACCACCCGTGCACCTGCCTGAATGCTGCAAGCGCCTGCATGGTGAAGGAATTTTCGGACGCGATTCGGCGCCGCGCTTCCTCCAAATGGGGAATGCTGATCCGGCAAGTTAGGGGGTCAGAACGGATCGAAGGCGATGCCTTGCTTGCGCAGCCGCTCGACCATCAAAGCCTTCCAGGGCCCTTGCGGCGTCCAGACCTTGCTGACGTTTTCCCAGGCCTGCTGCGGCTCGACCTTCTCGACCAGCACGCGGTACAGGAAGGTCAGCGTCGACGCTCGCATGTTGACCTGGCAGTGCACCAGGACCTTCTTGCCGCGCAGCGACGAGAGCAGGGCGGCGAAGGCCTCGTAGTCGGCGTCGGCCGGCCGGTCGAAACGGATCGGCAGATTGGCCCAGATCAGACCCTGACGACCGGCGATCAGGGGCTCATCGCGCACCGCATCGCCGACGGTGGGCGGTGCCAGGTAGATGACGGCCTCGAAGCCCTGCGCCGCCAGCGTGGAAAGCCATTCGGCCGAGGGCTGGCCCGAGGTGACCAGCTTGGCGTCGATGGCGATCAGGTTGGGCGGGGCATCAGGCGGTGCGGCGTGCGCCAGTGTGGCTGCGGCCATCAGGGCGAGGCAGGCGAGCCGGCGGAAGTTCATGCGCATGTGTCTCCAGCTTCCGTTCACATCTGCTTGAACAGATGCACATAGCTTTCCGCCACCAGCAACTGCTCGTCAATCTGCTTGAGCTTGATCTGCATGCGGCCGCGGAAGTCGCGGGTCACCGCGCCTATGGCCGTGGCATTGACCAGGGTCGAGCGGTGAATCTGCCAGAACTGCTGCGGGTCCAGCTCCTCGACCAGCTCCTTCAGCGGCTTGCGGATCAGGGCCTCGCCCTCGCGCGTGACCACCCGGGTGTATTTGTTGTCGGACTGGAAGTACAGCACCTCGTCCACCGTGATCAGCTTCAGCGTCTGCCCCACCGAGGCGTTGATCCAGCGCAGCGGCGCGCGGCCGGCCAGGGACGCGCCGGTCGATCCATTGCGGGCGCCGAGCTGTTCCAGCACGCCGCCCAGCTCCATCGGGGCCAGACCTTGCTGCAGCCTTTGCTTGAGCCGGCTGATCGCCGTGAAGAGCCGGGCCGGCACCAGCGGCTTGAGCAGGTAGTCCACCGCGCCCTGGTCGAACGCGGCGACGGCGTACTGGTCGTACGCGGTGACGAAGACCACATGGCTGCGGCCACCGACCTGGCGGGCGACGTCCAGCCCTGTCGCGCCGGGCATCTCGATGTCCAGGAACAGGATGTCGGGCTGGTATTCGTCCAGCAGTCGCAAGGCCTGCACGCCGTCTGCGGCCTCGGCCACGATGCTCAGCTCGGGCCAGAGCTTGTCCAGTTGCTCGACCAGTTCATGGCGCAGGGTCGATTCATCTTCGGCGACGACGGCGGTGGGTTGGCTGCGCATGGTCGGGATTCTCGGGCTTCAGGTGTCCGGCAAGTCCAGGGTGAAACGCGTGGGTCCGCTGTCTCGGCTGGTGCAGCTCAGCCAGGCCCTGGGTCCGGCCAGCAAGGCCAGGCGCTTGTTCAGCTCCGCCAGGTCCTCGACGCTGCCGCACAGGCCGGGCCGGTCGAAGCTAAGTTCGATGTGCAGACTGCCGGCCATGCGCTCGGCACGGAGCTCGCAGCGCTCCGGCGGATCGCCTGCAGCCCGCTGCAGCGCGGTCTGCAACAGCGGCAGCAGCAGCATGGGCGGCAGGGCTTGCTGACCGATACCGTCGGCCCACAGGCGGACCAGTTGTGGAGCCCGTGGCTGCAGATCGCGCATCACGTCCAGGTAGCTGTCCAGCAGCTCGGCCTCTGCGTCCAGCGAGGAGCCGGCCTCGCGCAGCCGAGGCAGGGCCACGCGCAGGTAGCGGATCAGCCGCTCCATGCGCAGGGCGGCATCGGGACGCTGCTGGTCGTAGGCCTGTTCCACATCGACCAGGGCATCGAACAGCAGCTGCGGCTCGACCTGGGCCTGCAGGGCGGCCAGGCGCGAGGCCATGGCGCGGCGGCGCAGCTGGGCCTGCTCGGCCAGCACCCTTTGAAGCGCCTCGGTGGCGCGGCGCTGGCGGCGCAGCATCTCGCTGGCTGCCACCAGCAGCGAGGTCGGGAGCAACACCTGCAGGGTGAACGAAACGAAGAGACCGGCACTGAGCTGCGGCATGGGCATCTTCTTCTTGATCATCACCAGCTCGGTGATCGACGGCCAGGGCAGGCTCACCGTCAGCTCCCAGATCGTCAGCGCGGCCAGCACCGAACCGACCACGGTCGCGATGACGAGACGTCGTGTGCGCTGGGCGGCCTGCTCGCTGGAGCGGTCGGCCGGCAGCCAGCACAGCATGATGACCGCGGCAGCGGCGACAGAGGTCACCAGATGGTGGGTCACGACGGACCAGAACTTGGGTCCGGCATCGATGCGCAGCAGGTCGCTGAGGTCGATGGCGCCGAACATCAGGCTCAGGCCCAGCAGCAGCAGCAATTCAGTGCGCTTCAGCGAGCGCCAGGCCGACAGCAGATGCGACATCATGCGCCCACCCCCAGCATGGGCATGCGCAGCCGGGCGACCACGCCGCGCGGCTGGGCGGCCTCCAGCTCCAGAGCTGCGGCCTCGCCGAACAGCGCGGCCAGCCGGGCCCGCGTATTGGCCAGGCCCACGCCGCTGCCACCGCTGCCGCTGAAGCCCTGGCCGTTGTCACGGACCTCGACCACCAGGCTGCCCGGTCCTTCGCGGCGGGCGCGTATCTCGATGCGGCCGCCCTCGGGCAGCGGGGCCAGGCCATGCTTGATCGCGTTCTCCACCAGGGTCGGCAGCACCATGGGCGGCAGGCGCGCGTCGGCCAGTTCGGCGTCGCTGGCGATGCCGAAGCTCAGGCGCTCGCCCATGCGCATCTGCAGGATGGTCAGGTAGTTGCCGACCAGGTCCAGCTCCTGGCCCAGCGTGGACTCGGGCTGGCGCATGCTGGGCAGGGCCGCTCGCAGGTAGGCAATCAGGCTGCGCAGCATGTCGCGGCCGCGCTCGGGGCTGGTCTCGAACAGGCGCTTGACGTTGGCCAGCGTGTTGAACAGGAAATGCGGCTCGATCTGGGCGTTCAGGGCCGAGACCTGGGCCTCGAGTTGCTGGGCCTGCAGCTGTTCATGGTCGCGCTGCACGCGTTGCAGCTCGGCCTGCATGGCTCGCTCGTGGTTCAGCAGCTGAAGCAGGGCATAGCCGAGGCAACCCAGGACGAACCACAGGCCGGACGTGGAAATCAGCCAGCTTGTCATGACCGGGCTGGTCATGGGCTCCTTGGCGAGCCAGCGGAACACCTGGACCCGCAGCAGGGTGCCCGCCATGGCACCGCCGGCAACGGCCAGGCCCTGGACCAGCAAGCGGGCCGCGCCGCCGAGACGCCAGGCTGCCAGCAGTGCCTCGGCCAGGCCGATGGCCAGGAGCACGGTCGTGCCGGTCAGCAGGGACTGCCGGGTGTAGACCAGCAGCTCCAGCGCCCAATTCAGCAGCGACATGGGCTCGTAGGGCACCCAGGCCAGCATGCGCGACAGCGCGTGCACGACACAGATCGCCAGTACCGCCAAGGCCGAGCGCAGGTTCACCATGGTCCGCAAGGCCGCGACCGGGTTGGGCGGCACGACGAGCGCAGGCGAGGCGGGGATGTCTGACATGGCGCGGATTGTGTCGCGGGCCCGCAACCCCATGGGCCCTATGCGACGAAGCCGGCTGATAGGCGACGAAACCCAGTTGCTCCCGTGACGCTATCCAGAGTGTGGTGACCGTATTGAATGAATTTCGATTCCGTTGGTGACGGCTTCCCGCCAGCGTGCTGGTTCAGCGCCACCAGGCCGAGCCGCCCTTGGCAGCCTGTAGCGCGACCCGCTCGCCGATGCGGGGCATGCTGAGCGGCACGCCCTGCTTCTCGGCCAGGGCCGAGATCTGCTCGAAGGGATCGGTCCAGCCGTGCATCGCCAGGTCAAAAGTGCCGTTGTGGATGGGCAGCATCACGCGGGCCTTCACGTCCAGGTGCGCCTGAAGGCTTTGGGCCGGCTGCATGTGGACGTCGGGCCATTGCGGGTCGTAGGCGCCGGTCTCCATCAGGCTGAGGTCGAAGGGGCCCAGGCGTTCGCCGATCTCGCGGAAGCCGTCGAAATAGCCGCTGTCGCCGCTGAAGAACACCCGCGCTTGCTGGCCCAGCAGGGCCCAGGAGGCCCACAGCGTCTGGTTGCCGTCGCTCAGCGAGCGGCCGGAGAAATGCTGGGCCGGCGTGCAGACCAGGCGCAAGCCCTGGTGCTCGGTGGCCTGCCACCAGTCCAGCTGGCGCACCTTGGCGGCCGGTATTCCCCAGGCGATCAGGCGATCACCCACGCCCAGCGGCGTCACGAAGAGCTCGACCTTGGGTGCCAGCGCCTTGACCGCAGCCTCGTCCAGGTGGTCGTAGTGGTCATGCGAAAGAATGACGCCGGCAATGGGCGGCAGCTGATCCAGCGCAATCGGGGGCGCGTGGAAGCGTTTGGGGCCCATCCACTGAAAGGGCGAGGCGCGCAGCGAGAACACCGGGTCGGTCAGCCAGAAGCGGCCTTCCAGCTTCAGCAGCAGGGTCGAATGGCCCAGGCGCCAGAGGCTCAGGTCGGGTGCGGCCAGCAGCTCGGACTGGCTGAGCGGCAGCACATCCAGCGCCCGGTCGGGCACGGTGTCGGCTGGCTTGTCGAACATGAAGCGCCAGGCGATCTGCAAGGTCTTGGCGAGGCCGGCCGCCTCGCGGCGCGGCTCGGTGTTGCGGAAGTTGCCCTCGCGCTGCTGCGGCGAGCTCGAGTAGTCGGCGCGGGGCAGCGAGGTGCAGGCGGAAGACAGGAAGGCAGTGCTCATCAGTGCAACCAGGGTGAGGACGAGGGCGGTCCAGCGGAGGCGTGGTGTCATGGCTGGGTCTTGAAATTACACTGTACAGTGTAGTGTTTGCGTTTGAAAAGTAAACCGTGCGGTGTAAGATTCCCGTCCCCTCTGCAAGGACATTGCTGCTGCCATGAGCTCCGAAGACGACCGCCCCCTGACCGAGCGAAAGCGCGAGGCCATCGTCCAGGCGGCGCTGGCGCAGTTCCGCGAACATGGCTTCCAGCGCGCCAGCATGGATGCAATTGCCGCCGCTGCCGAGGTGTCCAAGCGCACCGTCTACAACCATTTCCCCAGCAAGGACGAGCTGTTCGCCGAGATCCTGCTGCAGCTGTTCCAGCGCAGTGCGGCGATGGGCGAGCTGGCCTACGACCCCGGCCGCCCGCTGCGCGAGCAGCTACGCCAGCTGCTGGCGCGCAAGCTGGGCTTACTGTCCGATACAAGCTTCCTTGACCTGGTGCGGGTCGCGGTGGCCGAGATGATGCACAGTCCGGACCGGGCCCGTCACATGGTCGAGCGCCTGGGCGAGAAGGAGTCGGGCCTGTCTGGATGGATCGCCTCGGCGCAGCAGGATGGCCGGCTCGAGCCGGTCGACCCGCAGTACGCCTCCCAGCTGCTGCAGGGCCTGCTCAAGTCGCTGGCCTTCTGGCCGCAGCTGACCATGGGCCAGGAGCCGCTGGGCTCCGCGGCCGCCGAGCGACTGCTCGACGACTGCGTGGACATGTTCCTGGGCCGCTTTTCCCGCAAGGAGGCATGAAGATGATGAACCCCCAACGCCGTGACACCCTGCTGATGCTGGCCGGCCTGCCGGCCCTGTCGCTGCCGGCCCTGGCGGCCGACGACGAATCCTCGACCTACGACCAAGACACGGTGCTGTCCGCCGCGGTCGACTTCTTCGGCAATGGTGCCGCCGGCATTGCCAAGGTCATCGAGAAGGCCTTCAAGGACCAGGGCCGCCCCAACGGCTACATCAAGGGCGAGGAGGGCAGCGCCGCGCTGACCGTGGGCCTGCGCTACGGCGAGGGCACGCTGCAGACCAAGGCCGGCGGCTCGGCCAAGGTTTTCTGGGCCGGCCCGTCGATTGGCTTCGACGCCGGCGCCAATGCCGCCAAGGTCTTCACCCTGGTCTACAAGCTGCCCAACGTGGGCGCCATCTACCGCCGCTATCCCGGCGTGGACGGCAGCTTCTATTACGTGGGCGGCGTGGGCATCAACTACCAGCGCGCCAACGGCGTGACCCTCGCGCCCATCCGCCTGGGCGTCGGCCTGCGCGCCGGTGCCAGCGTCGGCTACCTGCACTACCGGCGCGAGAAGAGCTTCAATCCGTTCTAAAAACTCCAGCGGTTCTTGCCCGCCTTTTTGGCCTTGAACATTGCGGCGTCCGCCTCGGCCAGCAGCTGCTCGATGTCGAACGGCGGCTGCTCGGCCACGGCGATGCCTATGCTGCAGCCCAGGCCATCGGGCAGCTGACCGACCCGGCTGACCAGGCGCGAGCTGACGGCCATGGCGATATGGCGCAGGGCCGAGGTCGGCGCGCTGAGGAAGACGCCGAACTCGTCGCCGCCCAGGCGGCCGGCGCAGTCCTCGCCGCGGATGCAGTCCTTGATCAGGGCGGCCACCCGGGTCAGGGCCGCGTCGCCGGCCGCATGGCCCTGGCTGTCGTTGAGCCGCTTGAAGCCATCCAGGTCTATGTAGAGCGCGGCCAGCGCATGGTGGCGGCGCAGCGCCTCGTTGGCCAGGCGCTGACCCGTGCCGATGAACAGCGGACGGCGGGCCAGGCCGGTCAGGCCGTCGAGCTGGGCGCGGGCGGCCTGATCGCTGGCGGCGCGTTCGTTCTCGGCGGCGTTGACCAGGGCGCTTGCCACCACATGCAGCTCGCGCACATTGAAGCTGGCGCTTTCATTGGCCAGCTCGGCCGGGCTGGTGCTGTGGAAGGCCGCCACCTTGCGCATCTGCCGGCCCAGGTAGAGCCCCAGCGCCAGAGAGCAGGCGATGCTCAGCGCAATGCAGACCGCGCCCAGCAGGGCCAGCTGCAGCAGCGTGCCGCGCTCGGCCTCCTGGACCTGCGCGCGCGGCACGCCGGCCACCACGTGCCAGGGGGCGCCTGCCACCATCACCTGGGCCATGCGCAGCTCGCGGCCCAGCAGGTCGGTGGTGTCGGCCACGCTGCCGCTGGACTGGGCCAGCAGTCCGCGCACGCTGTCGGCCGCGCGCTTGCCGACAAACTTGGGCGCATCGCTGCTACGGGCCAGCACGGTGCCGTCCCTGTCCATCAGAGAGGTGCCCAGTGCGCCATTGATGGGCGTGCGGGCCAGGTGTGCCGACAGCGTCTGGCTGCGCATCACCAGGCGCAGCTCGTGCAGGCCCCGGTTGCCCAGCTGCAGGGGCACGGACAGCGACAGCTCGTGCTGCTGGTTGCGTGGGTTGAGGTGCAGGGCGGACACCACGGTCTCGCCCTTTTCCAGCCTTTCGATCAGGCCGGGCTGGGCCGGATGGGCCGGCAGCTCGCTGCCCAATGCCTGTTCGGTGCTGAACAGGACCTGGCCGCTCGGCGCGATCAGGCAGATGTCGGCGGCATCGCTGTGCAGCGGCCGGGCGGCCACGGCCAGCTCGTGCAGACCGGCCAGGTCACCCTGCTGGGCCGGGCGTGACACCGTCAGCACCCGCAGCATGGCCTGCGCCTTGTTGAGCAGCATCTGGACCTCGGCGGCGCGGTCCTGGGCCACCGACAGCAGCTGGCGGTCGCGCTCGGCCGTGCGGTCGGCCATCATGCGCTGCCCGGCATAGACAGCGAACGCCAGGAAGGGCAACAGGGTCAGCAGCGTGATGACCAGCATCCACTGGCTCAGGCTGAGCCTGAAAGCCCTGTTGATTGGCAGCGACAGCATGGTCCCTCGCGCCTGGCGACCTCCCGATGGTTCTCACCATGGTAGGCAGCGCCGTGCGACAAGCCTATGGCGGCAATCCCTCGTCCGACCCTGGCCGGCCGAGGCCGCCTCCTCAATCGATAGGCCGTGCAGACCCTAGGTGACGAGGGCTGGGTTCAGTCGGCCAGCAGGCCGGCCCGCACGCAGTTGCGGCCCTCGCGGCGGGCGGCCAGCAGGCCGGCCTCGGCGCGGGCCTGCAGCCGGTCCAGCGACTCGCCGCCGCGCAAGGCGGTGAAGCCGATGGAGACGCTCAGGCCCTCGACGCCAAAGGCGGCCCAGTCATGGGCCTTGACCGCCCGGCGCACCCTTTCGCAGGCATTGCGGGCCGCGGCCAGCTCGATGTCGAGCAGCACCAGCAGCAACTGCTGCGGGCCCTGGCGCAGCGTCAGGTCATGCGCGCGGCATTGGTTGCGCTGCAGCTGGACCAGCTGCAGCAGTACCGGGTCTTGCCGGGTCGGATCCGAGGTGCTCTGGTCCGGCTCCAGGAGGGCCAGGCAGAGCGGACGGCCTGCGGCCTGCAGGGCCGGCCAGCGCGCTTCCAGCGTCGAGCGCTCGGTCAGCCCGCCGGGCTCCGCCTGGCTCAAGCGGTGGAAACACTGAAAGAAGCGCAGCGCCAGCTCGAACTGGCCGGCCCGTTCAGCCAGCAGGCTCAGGCGCTCGGCCAGCGGTGCCGCAGCCAGGCCGGCGCCGCTCAGGCGGGGCAGCAACTCGCTGACCCCCGACCATTCGCCCTGGGCTGCCTGCTGTTCGGCCCCCTGTGCCGCCTGCAGCAGGGGCTTGATGCGTTCGTCCATCGGGCAAGAATAGCCCGGCCGCGCCCGCCCAGCCAAGCCACGCCGGTGCGCCGATACACTCAGCGACCTTTTCGCGCGCCAAGCAGACGCAAGCCCTCAACCATGCCCGTCACCGTCGATCCGGCCCCCTGGCGCCTTCGGCTCAATTCCTCGCCCGGCCGCATCGTGGCCGCGGCAGGGCTGGTGCTGGTCCTGCTGGCCTTCAACGTGGCGCTGCTGCTGCAGCTTGAGTACCGCTCCGAGGCCGAGCGCATTCAGGTCGACGCCGACCGCGGCGCGCAGAAACTCGCCAGCCACGCCAGCAATGTGTTGGACCGGGCGGCACGGACGCTGGACCTGCTCCAGCGTCTGCGGGGCTCGGGCGAAGGCGGATTGCGCGACGCGGCCCAGTTGCTGGGCAATGGGGGCGTGGCTGGCTGGCTGGTGGTCGACGCCCGCGGCAACCTGATAGCCAGCGGCGGACGCGAGCTGCCGGCTTCGGTGTCGGCCAGGCCCTTCTTCCGGCGCGCCGCCAAGCTGTCGGATGCCGCTCTCGACCTGGCCGAGACCGAGGTCCTGCCCGGCGGCGACCCGCGGCCGGTGCTGCCCATGAGCCGGCGCCTGAGCGGCCCGGACGGCAGCTTCGTCGGCGCGGTCACGGCCCTGATTGCCCTGGACGATCTGACCGCTGCCGAGGAGCAGGCCGGACTCAGCGGCACCTTCACCCTGGTGGGCGCCGACGGCCGGGTGCGCGCCCGGCTCAACGACGGCAAGCTCTCGCACGGCGAGCTGATCGACCTGGAAAGCCTGCGCAAGCGCCAGGCGCAGGCCCGGGCCGAACTCGAGCCACTGCCCAGCCGGCTCGACGGGCAGTTGCGCTTCCTGGCGCTGGCCGAGCCGGGCCGTTACCCGCTGCTGGCCGCCGTCGGCCTGGAAGCCGAGTCGGCGCTGGCGAGCTACCGCGACCACCGGATGCGCATCCTGACCACCGGCGGCTTGGTCGGCCTGCTGCTGCTTGGCGCCGCCTGGCTGCTGATCCTGCAGGCGCGTCGTCTGGCCAGCAGTGGCCAGCTTGTCCAGAGCGCCGAATCGCGCCTTCGGGCCACGCTGGAAGGCAGCCTGGATGCCGTGCTGATGATGCGGGCCGAGCGCAATGCCCAGGGGCGGCTGGACGACCTGACGGTGATCGATGCCAACTCGCGCGCGGCTAGGCTGCTCGACGTGCGTGAGCCCATAGGCAGGCGCTTCTGCGAGCTGCTGCCCAGCGCGCGCGACAGCGGCATGCTCAACGAGTTCGAGCTGGCCCTGGCCAGTGGTCAGACCTTGCTCAGCGAGCGGGCTGCGCATTCGCCGCATCTGCATGACCACTGGCTGCAGCACCAGATCGTGCCGCTGGAGGACGGCGTGGCCCTGTTCACCCGCGACATCAGCGAGCGCAAGGCGGCCGAGGTGCGTCTGGACGAGCAGCGCAGCTTCCTGCAGAGCCTGCTCGACTACCTGCCCATTCCGGTGTTTGCCCGCAGCCTGCGCGGCGCCAATCGCGGGGACTACCTGTTCTGGAACCGCGCGGCCGAGCGGGGGTTCCACCGCCGTCGCGACGAGGTCATCGGACACAAGGTGCGCGACATCGTGGCCGATGCCGAGGACGCCCGCCGCTACGAGCAGCAGGATCTGGAGGTCCAGGCCGGCGGCGTGCCGCGGCACTATCCGGACCAGCATTTCGACAGTCCCGAAGGCCGCCGCTACTTCGACATGCTCAAGGCCCCGGTCTTCGGCAGCGATGGCCTGCCTGACTATGTCCTGGTGATTGCCGAGGACGTCACCGAGAAGCGGGGCAGTGCCGAGCGGCTGCGTCTGGCCTCGCGCGTGCTGGCCGAGATCGGCGATGCCGTGCTGCTGACCGATGCTCAGGACCGGGTGATCGACTGCAATCCGGCCTTTTCGGCCCTGACCGGCCGGGCCGCTGCCCAGTTGCTGGGTCGGCCGGCCACCGAATGCGGCCTGCCGCCCGTCGGAGAGCTGGACCCGAACACCCAGCGCTGGGTGGGTGAATCGCTGCTCATGTGTGCGGACGGGCGGGTGCTGGACATCTGGCTCAGCGTGGGCCGGATCAGCGATGCCGACGGCCGGCCCAGCCACCAGGTGCGCGTGTTCAGCGACATCTCGGCGCTGAAGCGCCACCAGGAGGAGCTGGACGAGATGGCGCGGCTGGACAGCCTGACCGGCCTGCCCAACCGGCGCAGTTTTGACGAACGTCTGGCCGAAGCCCTGGCGCGCAGCGGCCGCAGCGGCCACCTGCTGGGCCTGCTGTTCGTCGACCTGGACGGCTTCAAGAAGGTCAACGACACCCTGGGCCATGCGGCCGGTGACCAGCTGCTGTGCGGCGTGGCCGAGCGGCTCAAGGCCTGTGTGCGCAGCGTGGACTCGGTCTGCCGCCTCGGTGGCGACGAGTTCACCGTGATCGTCGAGGACGCCGGCAGCCAGGCCGATGTGGGCCGGCTGTGCGAACGCATCCTGGAGCTGCTGGGCCAGCCCCATCTGCTGGCCGCCGGCCGGCCCGTGGTGACGCCCAGCATTGGCGTGGCCATGGCCACGCCGGGCGAGGCGCCGGACAGCCTGCTGCGCCGTGCCGACGACGCCATGTACGCCGCCAAGCGGGGCGGCAAGGGCCGCTACTGCGTGGCCCGTCCCCTCGAGTAAGGACGCCGCACCCTAGGGAAAACAGCGGGCTGGGCAGGGCTCCCCGTCGGTCCTAGACTGCTTGCGCCTCGTGACGAGGCAGGCAGTCGAAAGGCGCGTGCGGATGTTCGTGCAGTCGAGTAGCGATTCAAGCCATGACGGGCCCGTTGACGGCCCGGACGAGCTGCAACGCCTGCGCCAGGAGCTGGCGCGCCTGCAGGCCGAGCGCGCGGTGATCGACGCCATCCAGCTCGCACTGGCCGGTCGTCCCGGCATGCAGGCGATCTACGAGGTGATCGGCGACCAGCTCAGCCGCATCTTCGGCGACCAGGGCGTCACGATCCGCGTCATCGATCGCGCGGCCGGCGAGGTCCGCTATCCGTACCGCCTCATCGACGGACAGCGCCATACCGACGACTTCCGCACGCCCTTGCTCGGCTTCACCCTCGAGGTGCTTCGTACCAGCCAGCCGCTGCTGGTCAACGAGAACCTGGAGGCCGTGGCGGCGGCGCTGGGCAGCGTGAAGGTGCTCGGCGCCCAGCCCAAATCGCAGCTGCTGGTGCCGATGCTGGTCGGCGGCGAGGCCCGCCTGGTGCTGACGCTGCACGACTTGCACCGCGAGCATGCGTTCACAGAGGCCGACGTGCGCCTGCTGCAGACCCTGGCCGGCAGCATGGCTCTGGCCCTGGAGAACGCCCAGCTGTTCACCGAGACCGAACGCCTGCTCGGCGAGACCGCGCAGCGCAACGCCGAGCTGGCCGTGATCAACGGCATCCAGCAGGGCATTGCGAGTTCGCTGGACTTCCAGGCCATCGTCGACGTGGTTGGCGACAAGCTGCGCGAGGTCTTCGACACCCAGAGCCTGTCGATCCGCTGGTTCGACGACCAGACCGACCAGACGCTGTGCCTGTACGAGCTGCTGGGTGGGGTCAAGACCAAGATTGCGCCCTTGCGCAGCTCGACCACGGCATCCTGGCGCAGGCTCTCGCAGACGCTTCAGCCCTGGGTCATCGGCTCCCACGCCGAAGGGAAGGCGGCCGGCATCCGGCCCGTGTCGCCGCTCGACGATGTGCGGCCCTTCAAGTCCATGGTTTTCGTGCCGGTGCTGGCCGGCGACCGGCTGCGCGGCGCGATCGCGCTGCGCCATTACGAGCGCGAGAACGCCTATGGCGATTCCGAGCTGCGGGTGCTGACGACCGTGGCCAGAGCCATGGGCGTGGCGCTGGAGAACGTGCGCCTGTTTGACCAGACCCAGCACCTGCTCAAGGAAACCGAGCAGCGCAACGCCGAACTGGCGGTGATCAACAGCATCCAGCAGGGCATGGCCGGCGCGCTGGACTTCCGCGACATCGTCGAACTGGTGGGGCAGAAGCTGTGCCAGGTGCTGCGCAGCGAGGACATCGGTATCCGCTGGTACGACCATGAGACCTGCAGCGTGCACTACCTCTACGAGGTCGAGCATGGGCAGCACCTGCAGATCCCGGTGGCCCAGGCGACCGCGGAGCGCTTTGCCCAGGTGACCAGCCTGCGCGTCCCCGTGGTCCGCAATACCGTGGCCGAACAGCTGGCGGTCAACGAGGGCGCCATGGCCGGTACCGACCAGGCCCAATCGACGCTGCGCGTGCCCATCACGGGCAAGGACCGCGTGCTCGGCTGCATCCTGATGGAGGACCATAGGCGCGAGTACGCCTTCGGCGAGGCCGAGGTCCGCCTGCTCTCGACCGTGGCGGCCAGCATGGGCATGGCCCTGCAAAGCGCCCGCCTGTTCGATGAAACGCAGCGCCTGTTGAGAGAGACCGAGCAGCGCAACGCCGAGCTGGCCATCATCAACAGCGTGCAGGCCGGCCTCGTGGCCAAGATGGACATGCAGGGCATCTACGACCTGGTGGGCGACAAGATCCGCGACATCTTCGATGCCCAGGTGGTCGACATCAGTCTGCTCGATGCGAGCGACGGGCTCCTGCACTTTCCGTATGCGATCGAGCGCGGTCAGCGCTTCCCGGATGAGCCCATGGCGGTCAGCGGCTTGCGCGGCCACGTGATCGCCGAGCGTCAGCCGCTCTTGATCAGCGAGAGCATGAGGGAAATCGCCGCGCGCTACGGCACGGCCACGCCGATACAGGGCGAGTTCCCCCGCTGCGGCCTGTTCGTTCCCATGCTGGTGGGCGACGAGGCCAAGGGCGTGATCTCACTGCAGAACCTGGACCGCGAGCATGCCTTCGGCGACGCCGATGTGCGGCTGCTGCAGACCCTGGCCAACAGCATGAGCGTGGCGCTGGAGAACGCGCGCCTGTTCGACGAGACCCAGCGCCTCCTGAAGGAGACCGAGCAGCGCAATGCCGAGCTGGCGGTGATCAACAGCATCCAGCAGGGCATTGCCGGCTCGCTGGACTTCCAGGGCATCGTCGACCTGGTGGGCGAGACGCTGCGCCGCGTGCTGGGCAGCGAGGACATTGCGATCCGCTGGTTCGACGCCCCGACTGGCCTCCTGCACTGCCTCTACGAGATCGAGCATGGCCGGCGCCTGCAGGTCGCACCGGCCCAGCCCGTCCCCGGCGGCATGTGGGACAGGATCTCCGGCAGCCGCCAGCCCTATCTGCGCAGCACACTCGAGCAGGATCAGCAGACCATCGCGATGCCCGGCACCGACCGCGCCAAGTCGGTCATCTACGTGCCCATCATCGCCAGCGACCGCGTGCTGGGCCTGCTCGGTCTGGAAGACCATCAGAAGGAATACGCCTATGGCGACGCCGAGCTGCGCCTGCTGCAGACCATTGCCTCGGCCATGGGCGTGGCCTTGCAGAGCGCCCGGCTGTTCGACGAAACCCAGCGTCTGCTGAAGGAGACCGAGCAGCGCAACGCCGAGCTGGCGGTGATCAACAGCATCCAGCAGGGCATTGCCGGCTCGCTGAATTTCCAGGGCATCGTCGACCTGGTGGGCGACAAGCTGGGGGAGGTGATGCACTGCGACAGCGTCGGCATCCGCTGGATAGACCAGGACAGCCGCACCACCCACTACCTCTATGAGACCGAGCATGGGGAGCGCCTGTATCTTCAGCCGCGCGTCATGGCGGCCGACGACCCGCGCTGGCTGGCTGGCCTGCGGCTGCGCGAGCCCACCATCTTCGGCACGCTGGCGGAACAGGCGGCCCAGGGCGTCAGCGCCCAGCCCGGCACCGACCAGGCCCCGTCCATCGTGATCATGCCGTTCGCCAATGGCGAGCGCCTGCTGGGCCAGGTCGTGCTGGAAGAGCATTCGCGCGAACATGCCTTCGGCCCGGCCGAGGTGCGCCTCCTGCAGACGGTGGCTTCGTCGATGGGCGTGGCCCTGGAAAGCGCCCGCCTGTTCGACGAGACCCAGCGCCTCTTGAAGGAGACCGATGCCCGCGCCGCCGAGCTGGCCATCATTGCCGACGTGCAGCAAGGCCTGGGCGACAAGCTCGACGCGCAGGCCATCTACCGCCTGGTCGGCGACAAGCTGCGTGGCCTGTTCGACAGCCAGGCCATCAGCATCGCGACGGTCGATGCCGAGGCCGGCACGCGCCAGGTGGTTTACATGCTGGAGCGCGGCCAGCCCATCGTGGTTCCCGAGGGGCCGATCTCGCCGCTGCTGTCGCACGTGGCAAACCAGGCGCAGCCTTTGCTGATCAACGAGCGGCTTGACGAGACGCTGAAGGCCCTGGGCATCCAGCGAAACATCATCCCGGGCACCGAGATGTCCAGGAGCCTGCTGCGCGTGCCGGTGCTTCAGGGCGGGCGCGTGGTGGCCGTCATCGGTCTGGACAACGTGGACCGCGAGAACGCCTTCAGCGACAGCGACCTGCGCCTGCTGTCCACCCTGGCCGGCAGCCTCAGCGTGGCGCTGGAAGGCGCGCGGCTGTTCCAGCAGACCCAGCAGCGTGCCAACGAGCTGGCCACGGTCAATGCGCTGGGCCAGGCGCTGTCCAGCAAGATCGAACTGGGCGAGCTGATCCAGACCGTCGGCGAGAAGCTGCGCGAGACCTTTGCCGCCGACATCGTCTATGTGGCCCTGCTCGACGAGGCGGCCGGGCTGATCCGCTTCCCTTACGCGGTGGGCGACGAGCTCCTGCCGCTGCAGCCGGGCGAGGGTCTGACCGGCAAGATCATCGAGACCGGCCAGGCCCTGCTGCTCAACGAGGACGTGGACGCTGCGGTCGATGCCATAGGCGCCACCCAGGTCGGCATGCAGACCGCCTCCTATCTGGGCGTGCCGGTTTTCGTCGAGGGCCGCGCCATCGGCGTGATCAGCGTGCAGAGCACCCGGCAGAAGGGCCGCTTCACGGCCGCCGACCAGAGCCTGCTGGAAACCCTGGCGGCCGGCGTCAGCGTGGCGATCCGCAATGCCCAGCTGTTCGCCGAGGCGCGCGAGGCACGCGCGGCGGCCGAGGGCGCGAATGAGGCCAAGAGCGCCTTCCTGGCGACCATGAGCCACGAGATCCGCACGCCCATGAATGCCGTCATCGGCATGAGTGGCCTGCTGCTCGACACACCGCTCAGCGAAGACCAGCGCGACTACGCCGGCACCATCCGCGATAGCGGCGATGCCCTGCTGACCATCATCAACGACATCCTGGACTTCTCGAAGATCGAGGCCGGGCGCATGGACATCGAAGTCCATCCCTTCGGCCTGCGCGACTGCGTGGAGTCGGCGCTGGACCTGGTCGGCAGCCGGGCTGCGGACAAGGGCCTGGACCTGGCCTATCAATTCGAGGGCGAGGTGCCGGAGTGGGTCGGCGGCGACGTCACGCGGCTGCGCCAGGTGCTGCTCAACCTGCTGGCCAATGCGGTCAAGTTCACCGAGCAGGGTGAAGTGGTGCTGAGCGTCAGCGCGCAGGGCGATGCAGACGAGGCCGAGTTGCGCTTCTGCGTGCGCGACACCGGCATAGGCCTGAGCAGCGAGGCCATGGGCCGGCTGTTCCAGAAATTCAGCCAGGCCGACACCTCGACCACGCGCAAGTACGGCGGTACCGGCCTGGGCCTCGCCATCAGCAAGCGGCTGGCCGAGCTGATGGGCGGAGCCATGTGGGTGGAGAGCGAGGGCCCCGGCCAGGGCTCGCGCTTCCTGTTCACGATCCGGGTGCCGCTGGCCGAACGCGGCCCCGAGGCACGGCGCGACCTGCGCGGCCCGCAGGCCCTGTTGCAGGGCAGGCGCCTGCTGGTGGTGGACGACAACCCGACCAACCGGCGCATCCTGAGCCTGCAGACCGAGCGCTGGGGGTTGACCGTGCGTTCGTTCGAGGGCGCAGCGCCAGCGCTTGAAGCGGTGCAGGCCGGCGAGGCCTTCGACCTGGCCATCCTCGACATGCACATGCCCGGCATGGATGGCCGCGAGCTCGCCACGCGGCTGCGCGCACTGCGTCCGCAGCTGCCGCTGGTGCTGTTCAGCTCGCTGGGCCGGCGCGAGGCCGAGGACGGCCTGTTCGCCGCCCATCTGGCCAAGCCCCTGCACCAGAGCCAGCTGTTCGACACCCTGGTCAACCTGCTGTCCGGCGAGGCACGACCGGAGCGAGCGGCCGCGCCGCGGGCGGCCAGCATCGACGCCCAGATGGCGGCGCGCCATCCGCTGCGCATCCTGCTGGCCGAAGACAACGCGGTGAACCAGAAGCTGGCCCTGCGCCTGCTCTCGCAGATGGGCTACCGGGCCGACGTGGCGGGCAACGGCCTCGAAGCCCTCGAATGCCTGCAACGCCAGGCCTACGACCTGGTGCTGATGGACGTGCAGATGCCCGAGATGGACGGACTGGAGGCCAGCCGCCGCATCAACCAGCGCTGGACCAATGGGGCGCGGCCGCGCATCGTGGCCATGACCGCCAACGCCATGCAGGGCGACCGCGAGGAATGCCTGGCCGCCGGCATGGACGACTACATCACCAAGCCTATCCGCGTGGACGCCCTGGTCGGGGCGCTCGAACAGACCCGCTGGCGCGGGGAGGTGCACGATGGCAACTGAACAGGAACTGCTGCAGGCCTTGCTGGGCCTGTACCAGGCGGCCTCGCCGGCCGAGCTGCCGGGCCTGATAGACGAGGCCCTGGCGCGCCTGCTGGCGCCGCGCCGTAGCCTGGTGCTGCTGGTGGGCGAGGACGGCGTGCAGCTGGCGGCCGGTCGGGCGCCGCGCGGCGAGCGGACCACGGCCGTGCAGCAGGCGATAGGGGCCTGGGTTGACGAGGGCCTGCGCAGCCGCAAGCCCCGGCTGCGCCATGGCCCCGAGGGCGCGTCGCCGCGAGAGCAGCGCAGTTGCCTGCTGGTTCCCATGCAGCAGGGGCGCGAACTGACCGGCCTGCTCTATGCCGACCAGGACGGCCGCATAGGCCGCTACGAGCGTGATGACCTGGCCTTGCTCGCACGCTTTGCCGAAGGCGCGGCCGAGGCGCTGCTGCGGTCGCGCCGCCTCGAACAGGCGCAGGACGAATCGAACCAGCGCGCGGCCGAGCTGTCCGTCATCGGCAGCGTGCAGCAGGCGCTGGCGGCCGAGCTGAGCATCGAGCAGATCTACGAGCTGGTCGGCGACTCGGTGCACAAGATCTTCGACGCCCAGGTGGTCAGCTTCGGCCTGATCGAGCCAGGCACCGGCCTGCTGGCGAGCAAGTACATCCGCGAGCGCGGCAAGCGGCTGACGCCTTCGGCGCCGCGGCCGCCCTATGGCTTTCGCAAGCATGTGCTGGACACCGGTCAGCCGCTGCTGATCAACCGCGATGCCGAGGCCACGGCCAAGCGCTTCGGCAATCCGGTGCTGGTCGGCGAGATGCCGCGCTCGGTGCTCTTCGTCCCCATGACCGTGGGCGCCCAGCGCATAGGCGTGCTGTCGCTGCAGAACCTGGACCGCGAGGACGCGTTCAGCGAGTCCGACCAGCAGTTGCTGCAGACCCTGGCCAACAGCATGGGTGCGGCCCTGCACAACGCCGGCCTGATGGCCGAGACCCAGCGTCTCTATCACGAGAGCGAGCAGCGGGCCGCCGAGCTGGCCGTGGTCAACAGCGTGCAGCAGGCCCTGGCCGCCGAGCTGAGCCTGCAGGGCATCTACGACGCCGTCGGCGACAAGGTGCGCGAGATCTTCTCGGGCCGCGATGTCAATATCCGCATCCTCAACCCGCTGACGGGCAAGGTCGACTTCCCCTATCTGATCGAGAAGGGCGAGCGGGTCCGCATCGAGCCGCAGCCGCTGCACGGCATCACGGCCCATGTGATCAAGACCGGCCAACCGCTTCTCATCAACGAGAACTTCGACGAGGCCTGCCGGCGCCTGGGGGCGCCGCCGCTGCCGGGCACCAGCTCGGACGAGAAGTCGGCCGTCTGGGTGCCCTTGCAGTGGGGCGGCCAGGTGCGCGGGCTCCTGAGCCTGTTCGACTGCGAACGCGAGAAGGCCTTCAGCCAGGCCGATGTGCGCCTGCTGCAGACCATGGCCGGTGCCATGGGCGCGGCGCTGCAGAACGCGCGCCTGTTCGACGAGACCCAGCGCCTGTTCCGCGAGAGCGAGCAGCGCGCCGCCGAGCTGGCCGTGGTCAACAGCATCCAGCAGGCGCTGGCGGCGCGGCTGGACATGCAGGGCATCTACGACGCGGTGGGCGACAAGCTGCGCGAGATCTTCCAGCAGGCCGACGTGGCGATACGCATCGTCGACCGCCAGGCCGGCCTGATGCACTACCCCTACCTGGTCGAGCATGGCCAGCACCTGAAGGTGGCGGCGCGGCCCTTGCGCGACACCGGCGTCAACGCCCACGTGATGCGCACCCGCCAGGCCGTCGTCATGAACCAGAACCTGGAGGCCACGCTCAAGACCTATGGCAGCACGCTGCTGCCGGGCACGCAGCTGGAGAAATCGGGCGTCTACATGCCGCTGCTGTCGGGCAACGAGGTGCTGGGCCTGATCGTGCTCGTGGACATGCAGCGCGAGAACGCCTTCAGCGATTCCGACGTGCGCCTGCTGCAGACCGTGGCCGGCGCCATGAGCGCGGCCCTGCAGAGCGCCAAGCTGTTCGATCAGACCCAGCACCTGCTGGCCGAGACCGAGCAGCGCAACTCCGAGCTGGCCATCATCAACAGCGTGCAGGCCGGCCTGGCGGCCAAGCTGGACATCGAGGGCATCTACGAGCTGATAGGCGAGAAGATCCGTGACATCTTCGATGCCCAGGTGGTCAGCATCGCCACCGTGGACCTGATCGAGCGCCAGATCCAGCACCGCTACATGATCGAGCGCGGCGAGCGCCAGCATGTGCCGCCCACGCCGCTGGTGGGTTTCCGCAAACATGTGGTCGAGACCGGCCGCAGCCTGGTGATCCTGGAAAACTCGCTGGAGGCGGCGCGCCGCTTCGGCAATCCGGTGCGCCTGGCCGGCGAGATGCCCAAGTCGGCGGTGTTCGTGCCCATGTCGGCCGGCTCGCGCGTGCTGGGCGTGATCTCGCTGCAGAACGTGGACCGCGAGCATGCCTTCAGCGATGCCGATGTGCGCCTGCTGGAGACGCTGTCCAACAGCATGGGCGTGGCGCTGGAGAACGCGCGCCTGTTCGACCAGAGCCAGCGCCTCTTGGCCGAGACCGAGCAGCGCAACTCCGAGCTGGCCATCATCAACAGCGTGCAGGCCGGCCTGGTGGCCAAGCTGGACATGCAGGGCATCTACGAGCTGGTCGGCGACAAGATCCGCGACATCTTCGATGCGCAGGCGGTCAACATCAGCCTGCTGGCCGACGACGCCGAGTCGATGAAGATCGTCTATGCCATCGAGAAGGGCGAACGCCAGCAGATCGCCAACATCCCGGTGATCGGCTTCCGCCGCCATGTGCTGGCCAGCGGCCGCAGCCTGCTGCTCAAGGAGGACATGGCCTCCGCCTTCGTCAAGTACGACGCCCCCAAGGCCATCGTCGGCGACGTGCCCAAGTCCACGCTGTGGGTGCCCATGCTGCAGGGCGGTCGTGCCGTGGGCGTGATCTCGCTGCAGAACATGGACCGCGAGCATGCCTTCAACGAGTCGGACCAGCGCCTCCTGGAGACCTTCTCCAACAGCATGAGTGTGGCGCTGGAGAACGCGCGGCTGTTCGACCAGAGCCAGCGCCTGCTGGCCGAGACCGAGCAACGCAACAGCGAGCTGGCCATCATCAACAGCGTGCAGTCCGGCCTGGTGGCCAAGATGGACATGCAGGGCATCCACGACCTGGTCGGCGACAAGATCCGCGAGATCTTCGACGCCCAGGTGGTGGTGATCTCGCTGCTCGACCCGCAGGCCGGCGGCCTGCATCACCCCTATGCCATCGAGCGCGGCAAGCGGCTGAAGCTGGCGCCGTTCCCCGAAATCGTCGGATTCCGCCGCCATGTGATGCAGAGCTGCCAATGCCTGCTGGTCAACGAGGACATGCTGGGCGCCTGCGAACGCTACGGCAACCCGGTGGTGCTGGCCGGCGAGAGCCCCAAGTCGGCGGTCTATGCGCCCATGATCCAGTCGGGCAAGGCCCTGGGCGTGATCTCGCTGCAGAACCTGGACCGCGAGCATGCCTTCAGCGAGGCCGATGTGCGGCTCTTGCAGACTCTGTCCAACAGCATGAGCGTGGCGCTGGAGAACGCGCGGCTGTTCGACCAGACCCAGCGCCTGCTGGCCGAGACCGAGCAGCGCAATTCCGAGCTGGCCATCCTCAACAGCGTGCAGTCCGGCCTGGTGGCCAAGCTGGACATGCAGGGCATCTACGACCTGATAGGCGACAAGATCCGCGAGATCTTCGATGCCCAGGTGGTCGACATCGCGCTGTACGAGGAGCAGGAGAAGCTGCTCCACCATGCCTATGTGATCGAGCGCGGCCAGCGCTTCGACCTGGAGCCCACGCCGCTGATCGGCTTCCGCCGCTATGTGATTGCCGCGGGCGAGCCGCTGCTGATCGCGGCCCATTCGGACGCGGTGGACCTGCAGTACGGCAACCCCAAGATGCTTGCCGGCGAGGCGGCGCAGTCCTCGCTGTGGGTGCCCATGCTCAAGGCCGGCCAGGCCGTGGGCGTGATCTCGCTGCAGAACCTGGACCGCGAGAACGCCTTCGGCGAGGCCGACCTGCGCCTCTTGCAGACGCTGGCCAACAGCATGAGCCTGGCGCTGGAGAGCGCGCGGCTGTTCGCCGAGACCCAGCGGCTTCTCAACGAGACCGAGCAGCGCAATTCCGAACTGGCCATCATCAACAGCGTGCAGGCCGGCCTGGTGGCCAAGATGGACGTGCAGGGCATCCACGACCTGATAGGCGACAAGATCCGCGAGATCTTCGACGCCCAGGTGGTGGTGATCTCGCTGATCGATCCGCAGACCCAGCTGCTCAACCATCCCTATGCCATCGAGCGCGGCCAGCGCCTGGCGATACCGCCGGGCACGGTGCCGGTGGGCTTCCGCAAGCATGTGATGGAAACCGGCCAGAGCCTGGTCATCAACAACAACATGGCCAAGGCGCTGAAGCTCTATGGCCAGCCGGCCTCCATCGCCGGCGAGGCGCCCAAGGCCTCGCTGTGGGTGCCCATGATCCAGGGCGGCCGCGTCATCGGCGTGATCTCGCTGCAGAACCTGGACCGCGAGAACGCCTTCAGCGACGGCGAGGTGCGGCTCTTGCAGACTCTGTCCAGCAGCATGAGCCTGGCGCTGGAGACCGCGCGGCTGTTCGCCGACAACCAGCGCCGCACGCGCGAGAGCGCAGCCCTGGCCGAGGTGGGCCGCGACATCTCGTCCACGCTGGACCTGACGACGGTGATGGACCGCATCTCGCGCCACGCCCGCGAGCTGCTGAGCGCCGACTACAGCGCGGTCTTCCTGCCCGAGGACGATTCCGACAGCGCGCGCTACCGCGCCATCGCGGCCCAGGGCGAGGTGGCGGCCCAGATCCTGGACATGCGGGTCCAGCCGGGCGTCGGCATCATCGGCAGCGTGATCGAGCGCGGCCGGGCCGAGTTCGTCAACGACGCCAATGCCGATGCGCGCGCGGTGCAGATCGCCGGCACCGACAAGGAAGAGGACGAGCGCCTGATGGTGGCGCCGCTGCTGGCCGGCGAGGCGGTGCGCGGCGCCATGGTGGTCTGGCGCAACGGCGGTGCGCCGTTCCGCTCGCATGAGCTGGAGTTCCTGGCCGGCCTGTCGATGGCCGCTTCGGTGGCGATGAAGAACGCCCGGCTGTTCGCCGACAGCCAGCAACGCGCGGCCGAGCTGGACACGGTCAACGCCGTCTCGCAGCAGCTGGCCGGCAAGCTGGACCTGTCCACCTTGATCGAGCTGGTGGGCGAACAGAGCCGCCAGCTTTTCAAGGCCGACATCGCCTATGTGGCCCTGCTGGACCGGGTCACCGGCATGATCCATTTCCCCTACCAGCATGGTGACCAGATCCAGTCGCGGTTGATTGGCGAAGGCCTGACCAGCCGCATCATCGAATCGGCCGAGCCGCTGATCATCAACTCCGACCTGGACCGCCGGGCCGAGGCCCTGGGCACGGTGCGCATGGGCCGCCAGACCCGCAGCTACCTGGGTGTTCCCATCGTGGTCGAGGGCCGCGCCGAGGGTGTGATCAGCGTGCAGAACACCGAGCGCGAAGGCGTGTTCGACATCGCCGACCAGCGCCTGCTTTCCACCATCGCCGCCAACGTGGGTGTGGCCCTGCGCAATGCGCGCCTGTTCGCCGAGGCCCAGGAGGCGAGGGCGGCGGCCGAGGGTGCGAACGAGGCCAAGAGCGCCTTCCTGGCGACCATGAGCCACGAGATCCGCACGCCCATGAACGCCGTGATCGGCATGAGCGGCCTCTTGCTGGACACGCCGCTGAACGAGGAGCAGCGCGACTTCGCCACCACCATCCGCGACAGCGGTGATGCGCTGCTGACCATCATCAACGACATCCTGGACTTCTCGAAGATCGAGGCCGGCCGCATGGACATCGAGGTCCAGCCCTTCGACCTGCGCGACTGCGTGGAGTCGGCGCTGGACCTGGTCTCCGGCCGGGCGGCCGACAAGCACCTGGACCTGGCCTACCAGTTCGAGGGCGAGGTGCCCGAGGCGGTGTCGGGCGACGTGACCCGGCTGCGCCAGATCCTCTTGAACCTGCTAGGCAATGCGGTCAAGTTCACCGAGAGCGGCGAGGTGGTCTTGACCCTGTCGGCCCGGCCCGAGGGCGAGGGCCGGGTCAGCCTGGACTTCAGCATCCGCGACACCGGCATTGGCCTGAGCGCCGAGGCCATGGGCCGGCTGTTCCAGAAGTTCAGCCAGGCCGATGCTTCGACCACGCGCAAGTACGGCGGCACCGGCCTGGGCCTGGCGATCAGCAAGCGCCTGGCCGAGCTGATGGGCGGCAGCATGGCGGTGCAGAGCGAAGGCCTGGGCCGCGGATCGAACTTCAGCTTCAACATCGTCGCGCCGCTGGCCTCGCTGCCGCGCGAAGGCCGGCGCGAGTTCATAGGCGCCCAGCCAGCCCTGCTGGGCCACCGCATCCTGGTGGTCGACGACAACGCCACCAACCGCCGCATCCTCACGCTGCAGGCGCGGCGCTGGGGCATGGAGGTCACCGACACCGAGCTGCCCGAGCAGGCCATCGCCTGGGTCAAGGAAGGCAAGGAGAGCTACGAGCTGGCCATCCTCGACATGCACATGCCGCAGATGGACGGCCTGGAGCTGGCGCGCCGGCTGCGCGCGCTCAAGCCCAAGCTGCCCCTGGTGCTGTTCAGCTCGCTGGGCCGGCGCGAGGCCGGCGATACGGAAGGCCTGTTCGGCGCCTACCTGGCCAAGCCGCTGCGGCAGAGCCAGCTGCACGACACCCTGGTGACCGTGCTGGCCCTGGACCGCGAGCAGCGCCACAACGTCACGGCGGCGGCCAAGTCGCAGCTGGACCCGGCCCTGGCGGAGCGCCATCCGCTGCGGATCCTGCTGGCCGAGGACAACGTGGTGAACCAGAAGCTGGCGCTGCGCCTGCTGTCGCAGATGGGCTACCGGGCCGACGTGGCCAGCAACGGCCTGGAGGCCATCGAATGCGTGGAACGCCAGCCCTACGACCTGGTGCTGATGGACGTGCAGATGCCCGAGATGGACGGCCTGGAAGCCAGCCGGCGCATCAACCAGCGCTGGCACAACGGCGAGCGGCCGCGCATCGTCGCGATGACCGCCAACGCCATGCAGGGCGACCGCGAGATGTGCCTGGCCGCCGGCATGGACGACTATGTGACCAAGCCGATCCGGGTCGAGGCCCTGGTTACCGCGCTGATGCGCACCGAGATGCGCGAAGGAGCCTGAGATGAACGACAGCACCGCCATCGACCTCGCCGTGTTCGGCGAGTTGCAGGCCAACACCGGGGCGGACTTCGTCGCCGAGCTGGTCGACACCTTCCTGGACGAGGCGCCGCAGCTGCTGAAGCAGTTGCACCAGGCCCGGTCGGCCGGCGATGCCGACAGCTTCCGCCGCACCTCGCATTCGCTCAAGTCCAACGGCAACACCTTCGGCGCGATGGCCTTCGCGGCCCAGGCGCGCAGCCTGGAGCTGGGCGGCCTGGCCGAGGCGGACGATGCGCTGCTGAGCCGGCTGGAGCTGTTGTTCCAGCAGGCGGCGGGCCGGCTGCGGGAGCTCTGCCATGGCTGAATGCATCCCGCCCTCGGCCCAGGTGCTGCTGGTCGAGGACAACCGGGTCAACCGCCTGCTGCTTTCGCGCCAGGTGGAGCAGCTGGGCCATGTGGTCCAGGCGGTGGAGGACGGCCTCAAGGCCCTGGCCGTGCTGCGCGAGCGGCGCTTCGACCTGATGCTGCTGGACATAGAGATGCCGGGCCTGAACGGTTTCCAGGTGCTGGAGCAGCTGACCGCGGACCCGGAGCTGCGCGAGATGCCGGTCATCGTGACCTCGGGCCTGGACGGCCTGGTCAATGTGGTGCGCTGCATTGAGCTGGGCGCCGAGGACTATCTGCACAAGCCGGTCAACCCGGTGCTCCTGCGGGCCCGCATCGCCGCCAGCTTCGAGAAGAAGCGGCTGCGCGACCAGCAGCGCGAGCTGATGCGGCGCTTCGCCACCAGCGCCGTAGCCCAGGACGTGCAGCGCTCGGGCTTCATGCTGGGCGGCCGCCTGGTGCCCGCCTCGGTGCTGTTCTGCGACATCCGCGGCTTCACCACGCTGACCGAGGCCCTGCCGCCAGAGGAGGTGATCGAGCTCTTGAACACCTACTACACGCTGATGTTCGACGCGATCGGCGCCCAGGGCGGCGTGGTCAACCAGATCATCGGCGACGGCCTGATGGCCATCTTCGGCGCGCCCCAGCCCCTGGAAGGCCATGCCAAATGCGCGGTGCGGGCAGCGCTGGAGATGGTGGAGATGGCGGCCGAGTTCAGCCGCGAGCAGCAGGCCGCCGGCGGGCCCGAGATCCGCATAGGCGTGGGCATTGCCAGCGGCGACGTGGTGGCCGGCTACACCGGCACGCAGGAGCGAGCCACCTACACCTGCGTGGGCGACACGGTGAACCGCGCCGCCCGGCTGGAGGTCTGCACCAAGGAGGCGCAGCGCGCCGTGCTCATCGATGGTGCGACGCGCGAGCAGCTGGATGCCGGCTTCGAGCTGGAATCGCTGGGCGCCCAGCAGCTCAAGGGCAAGACCCAGGCGGTCGAGGTGTTCGCCGTCCTCTGACCGATAGGGGTTCGCACGCTGGTGCTGGCACGCGGCTTGCCTACAGTGGGGTCAGGCTTTGCTTTGCGGACCCCATGAGCACCACCCTGCAGATCGCCTATGTCTTCGGCTTCATCGGCGCGGCCCTGATGGTGACCAGCTACCTGATGAAGAGCATGCTGCCGCTGCGCGTGGTGGCCCTGGTGGCCTGCCTGTGCCTGGTGTTCTACGGCTATCTGAGCGCCGCCATTCCCACGCTGATCCTCTACGCCGCCCTGATCCCGATCAACATCAAGAAGACGCTGCAGATCCAGCGCCTGGTGCGGGCCATACGCAATGCCAAGGAGGACACGCCGGTGTCCGAATGGCTGCTGCCGCACATGAGCCGGCGCGCGGCCAAGGCCGGTACCCTGCTGTGGAGCAAGGGCGACCAGGCCGAGGAGATGCTCTACCTGGAGAGCGGCAGCCTGCGCTTGCTGGAGATCGACGAGCTGCTGGAGGCGGGCGCCCTGGTCGGCGAGATCGGCCTGTTCACCGTGGACCACCAGCGCACCTTGAGCCTGCAGTGCGAGACCGACTGCGTGCTCTACAGCCTCTCGGCCGATGCGATGGCGCGGCTCTACTACCAGAACCCCAAGCTGGGTTTCCACGTGATGCGCCTGGTGGTGGCACGGCTGATGCGCGACGTCCAGCGTTCGCGCTCCGGCAACGCCGATACTGCCGGCCCATGAAGACCTCCCCTCTGCTCATCAGCCTGCTGGCCCTGACTGGCCTGGCCCTGGCCCAGGATTCGAACTGGACCGCCCAGACCAGCGGCGTCACCGCCCGGCTGCGCGGCGTCAGCGCCGTCAATGCCAAGGTCGCCTGGGCCAGCGGCGCCGACCTCAGCCTGCTGCGCACCGCAGACGGCGGAGCAAACTGGATCAAGCTCAAGCCGCCGGCGGACGCCGACAAGCTGGACTTCCGCGACATAGACGCCATCGACGAGCGCACCGCCTATGCGCTCTCAATCGGCCCCGGCCCGGCCTCGCGGATCTACAAGACCGTCGATGCCGGCGCCAGCTGGCAGCTGCAGCACCAGAACACCGAGGCCCAGGGTTTCTACGACGCGATGACGTTCTGGGATGCCAGGCACGGCCTCGTGGTCGGCGACTCGATAGACGGCCGATTCCAGATCCTGGTCACCCGCGATGGCGGCGCCCATTGGGACAAGGTGCCGGACGCGGCCCTGCCGCCGGCCTTGCCGGGCGAGGGCGCGTTTGCGGGCAGTGGCTCCAACATCGCCGTGATGGGCTCAGGCCAGGACAGGCGCGAAGCCTGGATAGTCACCAACTCGCCGGGCCGCAGCCGCGTGCTGCACACGGCCGATGGCGGCAAGCGCTGGCAGGTGGTGGACACGCCGCTGGCCGCCAGCGCCACGGCCGGCATCTTCTCGGTGCACTTCCGCGACCGCCTGCATGGCGTCATCGTCGGCGGCGACTACAAGCAGGAGCAGGCCGCGGTGGACAACGCGGCCTTCACCAGCGACGGCGGCAAGACCTGGACCCTGGTCAAGCAGCCGCAAGGGCTCTCGGGCTTCCGTTCGGTGGTCAAGCACCTGCCGGGGAGCAAGAGCAGCTGGATCGCTGTCGGCCCGCAGGGCGCGGACCGTTCCGACGACGATGGCAAGACCTGGCAGCCCATGCCTCTTGCGGCCGGCATGGCCGGCTTCGATGCGCTGAGCTTTGCGCCGGGCCTGAAGCAGGGCTGGGCCAGCGGCGCCGCTGGCGCGCTGGCGGGCCTGCGGCTGGCCCGCTGAGATCTCAGCGGCGCAGGCCGGCGTCGGCCTGCGGCCAGGTGCGGGCGAGCAGGCTCTCCATGGCCTGGGCCTCGGCCTGCTTGCCCTGGGCTCGCAACGCTTTCTCCAGACCACGCAGGGCCCAGCCGCTGCCCGGATGCTCGGCCAGGTCGGCGCGGAGGCTGCGTTCGGCATCAAGCGCCTGGCCGGCCTTCAGCTGCAGCTCGGCCAGCGCCAGGCGCGTGCCAGCCGCCAGCGTGGGTGGCTCGGTGCTGTCTACAAAAGCGGACGCCTCCACCGCCTCGGCCTGCAGCTTGAGCGCCTGCTCGGCCTGGCCGGCGGCCTGGGCCCGCGCGGCCCGCAGCTGGACCTGGGCCGTGCGCGCCATGCCGCGCGTCATGCGGTCCACCCAGCCCTTGCCCTGGTGCTTCTTCTGCAGCTGTTCGGCGGCGGCATCGAGCCGGGTCTGGGCCTCATCGGCCGCCTGAGCCTGGCCGCTGCGGGCCAGGGCCATGCCCTTGGCCATCTCGCCCAGGGCGATGGCCACGCCCTGGTTGCCGCGCGGCATGGGCTCTTTCAGCACCTCGTCCCAGCGCTCCAGGCGCAGCAGGGTCAGGATGGGCAGGCTGCGCACATATTCGAAATACTCGTGGTCATGCTTGGCCTGCTCGGCCGACGCGCGGGCGGTCTGCAGGGCCAGGTCGCCGCGGCCTTCCATCAGCGCGGCGTACCACTGGAAATGGTTGTTGTGGCCGCGCCAGTCCTTGCTGATCTCGAACTTCTGGGCCTTGAGCGTCTCGGCCATGCTGAGGTCGGCGGCAATGGCCGCCTGGTTGACCCGCGTGGCATCGGCGTAGCGGCCCACCTGCACATAGGTATGGGCCGGCATGTGCAGCAGGTGCGGCGACTTGGGGGCCAGGCGACCCAGCCGGTCGGCCGCATCGACGGCGCGGCCGGCGACCTGGACCGCATCGGTCGCGTGGATCATGTAGTGGTTGAGGCCGGTGTGCTCCGGATGCCGCTTCAGCGCGGCCTCCAGCTTGTCGGCCAGCTCGCCGATGCGGCCGGCCGGCTTGCCGGTCTTGCTGTCCCACCAGTCGTCACGGGTGGCGACCAGCTCGGCCTCGGCATAGAAGGCCAGCAGGTCGGGGTCCTCGGGATAGCGGTCCACCAGGTCGCGCAGCTTGTCGGCATAGGCGATGTCCAGCGGATGGGCCTTCTCGTCGCCGCTCATGCCGGTGCTGCAGACCGCGCCTTGCAGCGGCGCGGTGTTGCGGGATTCGCTGGCATGGGCGTAGCGCAGCGCCAGCGACTCGACCAGGCTGCGCTCGCGGGGGCTCAGGCCCTGGGCGTTGCGCAGGGCCAGGTCCACATACTTCAGCGCTTCCTTGACGTTGCCGCGCGAGGTGGCATTGATGTTGGGGCCCAGCTGCCAGGCCACGCCCCAGGCGCACATGGCGCAGCTGGGGTCCTGGGCCAGGCCGGCCTTGAAGGCGCGTATCGCTTCCGCTTCGTTGAAGCCATAGGCCTGGGCCATGCCTTGCTCGAACCAGGCTCGCGCGGCCGGCGAGGTGATGCCGGTCGCCATGTTGACGGTGCCGAAGCCGTCGAGCTGCGGCGCGCGGGCATTGCGGTCCGGCATGAACGGGACGGTGGCGCAGGCCGCCAGCAGAGTGGCGGCGGCCAGCAGGCTCAGGCGGGGGCGGGGCAGGGACACGGGTCGGTCCTCCGAGGCAAGGGGATCGGGAAGCGGCGCCGAGCATAGCGGCAATCCTGCGCGGGCCGGACGCCGATGTTCGGCCCGTATAGTCGGGCCGCCCGCAACGACCGCTTCTGCCTCGACGATGAGCCCCAATACCGCCGCGCCCGCCCTGGAAATCAACGAGCTGCAGAAGTCCTTCGGCGGCAAGCCGGCGGTGGACCGGCTGAATCTGTCCATACCGCGCGGCGAGTTCCATGCGCTGCTGGGCCCCAACGGCGCGGGCAAGACCACCACGCTGCGGATGGTGGCCGGCCTGCTGCTGCCCGACGGCGGCACGGCCCGCGTGCTCGGCCACGACATCACGCAGCAGCCGAATGAGGCCAAGCGGCTGATGGCCTTCCTGCCCGACGACCCGCTGCTGTACGGCAAGCTCAGGCCGCTGGAATACCTGGAGTTCGTGGCCGGCCTCTGGGGCGTGGACCCGGTGGTGGGCGCGCCGCGGGCCGAGGAGCTGCTGCGCTGGCTGGACCTTTGGAAGCACACGGGCGAGCTGGCCGAGGGCTTCTCGCGCGGCATGCGCCAGAAGCTGGCCCTGGCCGGCGCCCTGATCCACGACCCGCAGCTGCTGATCCTGGACGAGCCGCTGACCGGCCTCGATGCCGGCGCCGCCCGCCAGGTCAAGGACCTGCTGGTGGACCGCGTGGCCAAGGGCTACACGGTGGTGCTGACCACCCATATTCTCGAAATCGCCGAGCGCCTGGCCCAGCGCATCAGCATCATCCAGGGCGGCCGCATCATTGCCCAGGGCAGCCTGGACGAGTTGCGCGCCGGGGCCTCGGGCGGCGCGACGCTGGAAGACGTGTTCCTGCAATTGACGGCGGCAGACGCATGAGCGGTCCTATGTCTTTGAAGGGCAGGCCCGGTTCCCTGCCCTGGCTGATCCACCATGAGCTGCGCCTGGCCTGGCGTGGCATTGGCGGCAAGGGCATCGCGCTGATGGTGGTGCTGCTGCTGATACTGTCGGGCTCGCTGCATCTCGCGGCCTACAAGCTGCTGGCCGGACTGCCCGCGGGCGAGATGCCGGACTTCGGCGTGTTCGCCGGCGGCCTGGCGCTCTGGGTCATCGTCACGCTGATGCTGTCGCAGGCCATCCTGATGTCGGTCACGGCCCTGTTCGACCGCGGCGACCTGGACCTGCTTCTCTCCTCGCCCCTGCCCACCCGCCACGTGTTCGTGGCGCGAGGCCTGGGCATCGCGGTGAGCGTGCTGCCGCTCTATCTGCTGCTGCTGTCGTCGGTGGCCAATGTCGGCGTGTTCACCGGCCATCCGCAGCTGCTCGGCATCTACCCCACGCTGCTGGCGCTGGCCCTGGGCGTCACGGCCCTGGGCCTGTGGCTCACGCTGCTGCTGGTGCGAATGCTGGGCGCGCGCCGGGCCCGGACCGTGGCCCAGGTGCTGGGCAGCCTGGTCGGCGCCATCGCCTTCCTGGGCTTCCAGGCGCCCAACATCCTGAGCCGTGAAGCCAAGGCTCGGCTGATGGGCCGGCTGACCGGCTGGCTGGCGCCCGACGGGCCCCTGTCGATCGACAGCCCGGTCTGGTATCCGGCCCGCGCGCTGCTGGGCGAGGGGCTGCCGCTGCTGGCCACGGTGCTGGTTGGGGCCGGCTCGTTCTGGCTGGTGGTCAGCCTGACCCACCGGCATTTCCTGGCCGGCACGCAGGAATCGGTCAGCGGCAGCGAGCGCCGCGGCCAGCCGGCACCGGCGGCCGGCAGCGTGCGCTTCCGCACCGGCCTGTCGCGCAGCATGCTGCTCAAGGAATGGCGGCTGATCCTGCGCGACCCGCAGCTGATCACCCAGACCCTCTTGCAGCTGATGTACATGCTGCCCATGCTGTTTCTCGCGCTGCGTGGCGAAGGGCAGCTGGCCCAGGTGTTCATGATTCCGGCCATGGTCTGGCTGGCCACGGCCCTGGCAGCCAACCTGGCCTGGATCACGGTGGCCGCCGAAGATGCGCCCGACCTGCTGGGTTGTGCGCCCACCTCGCTGATCCGGCTTCGCTGGCTCAAGGTGCTGGCGGCCCTGCTGCCGGTGTGGCTGCTGGTCCTGCCCTACCAGATCTACCTGATGGGTCAGGGCGGCTGGCAGGCCCTGGTCCTGCTGGTCTGCCTGCTGGGCGGCACGGTGTCGGTGGGGGCCGGCCAGGTCTGGTATCCGCGCCAGGCCAAGCGCGGCGACATGAAGAAGCGCATGCAAGGCATGCAGGCCGTCGGCTGGCTGGAGTTGCTCGTCACGCTGGGCTGGGTCGGCGTGGCCTATTGCCTGCAGGCGGCCCTGGCCTATGCGCCGCTGGCGCTGCTGGCCGTGCTGGTGGGCACTGGCGGCACCTGGTGGTTGGGCCGGTCCAAGCGAGGTGAGCTGTGAAGACTCGATGCATGACGGGCGGGCTGCTGCTCGCGCTTTCAGCAACAGCCGCCACGGCGGCCGACCTGGCCAAGCTGGACGCGTTGTTCTCGCGCTGGAGCACGAGCACGCCGGGCTGCGCCGTCGGCGCGGCCGTCAAAGGCAAGACCGAGTTCGCCCGCGCCTACGGCATGGCCGACCTTGAGCACGAGGTGCCGAACCGGGCCGACTCGGTGTTCGAGGCCGGCTCGGTATCCAAGCAGTTCACTGCCGCGGCCGTGCTGCTGCTGGAGCGCGAAGGCAAGCTCTCGCTGGAAGACCCGGTGCGCAAGCACTTTCCCGAACTGCCGGACTACGGCGCGCCGCTGACCATCCGCCACCTGTTGCAGCACATGGCCGGCCTGCGCGACTGGGGAGCCGTGGCCTCCATCGCCGGCTGGCCGCGCGGCACGCGGACTATCGGCCATGACGAGGTGCTTGAGATCCTGTCGCGCCAGCGCTCGCTCAATTTCGTGCCGGGCAGCCAGTACTCGTACAGCAACAGCGGCTACAACCTGGCGGCCATGCTCGTGGCGCGGGTCAGCGGCCTCAGCTTCGCCGAGTTCTCGCGAAAGCAGCTGTTCGAGCCGCTGGGCATGAAGAGCACGGCCTGGCGCGACGACTACCGCCGCGTGGTCAAGGGCCGTGCCATCGCCTACGAGCCGCAGGGCGCCCAGTACCAGCAGGACATGCCTTTCGAGAATGTGCACGGCAACGGCGGCCTGCTGACCACGGTGGGCGACCTGCTGATATGGAACGAGCACCTGAGTTCGCCGCGGCTGTGGGACGCGGGGTTTCAGCAGCGCATGGAGACGCCGGGCCTGTTCAACGACGGCAAGTCCGGCAGCTATGCCATGGGCCTGGTGGTCGGCCGTTACCGCGGCCTGCGCGAGATCGGCCACAGCGGCTCGACGGCGGGCTACCGCGCCCATCTTTTGCGCCTGCCGGAACAGGGCGTCTCGGTGGCCGTGCTTTGCAATGCCGGCGATGCGGCGCCAACGGCGCTGGCCCATCAGGTGGCCGAGCTGCTGCTGCCGGATGCCTCGCTCGCACCGGTGCGGCCCATGCCTGCGGCGCCTGCGCGGCCGGTGGCGCTGGTGCCGACCCGGCAGGAGCTGCAAGGCCTGATCGGCCGCTACCGTTCGGACGAGGCCGAGAGCTCGTTCCAGCTCGCGCTGGAGGGAGAGCAACTGGTGCTGCGCCAGCGGCCCGGCCGCATCGTGCGGCTGCAGGCCACCGAGCAGCGCGACCAGTTCCGCGCCGGCCCGCTGGGCCTGCTGCGCTTCGAGCGTGATGCCGAAGGCCGCGCCACGGCGGTCCATTCAAGGACCGAGCGGGTCTGGGACCTGGTCTTCAGCCGCGACTGATTGCCCGGCTGATCGTTCAGGCGCGCAGGCCGAGGGCCAGCCAGCCGGCCAGGCCCAGCTTTTCCAGCGTGGCGATATTGGCCTCGAAGATCGAGTCCGTGTCGGCCATGGTCTCGGTCGCCCGCTCGATGCTGGACTCGCGCAGCAGATGCAGCGTGGGGTAGGGCGAGCGGTTGGTGTAGTTCGTGATGTCGTCGGGCTCGGTGCCGTCGAACTGGAACTGCGGATGGAAGCTGGCGATCTGCAGCGCGCCGTCCAGCTCCAGGTCTTCGACCAGGGCATCGGCCGCGCCTATGAAGTCGTTGAAGTCCAGGAAGTCCTGCAGCACCTGGGGATGGATGACGAGGGTGGTCTCGATCTCGTCCGGATCGGCGCGATTCAGGGCCAGCAGCTCATGGGCCAGCTCCTGCAAGAGCGCCTCGGGCGTGTCGGCCTCGCTGACCAGGTACTTGATGCGCCGGTTGACGTGGACGCTCTTGGCGAAGGGGCAGAGGTTGAGGCCGATCACGGCCTTCTCCAGCCAGGCGATGGTGTCGGCTTGGGCTTGCGCTTTGTCGATGTTCATTTCGGTGCTTCGTTCAGCCATGCTTCCGCGAGGCGTACCCACATCGAGCCGCCCAGCGGTATCAGCTCGTCGTTGAAGTCGTAGCTGGGGTTGTGCAGGGTGCATGGCCCCAGGCCATGGCCACCGTGGCGGTGGCTGCCGTCGCCGTTGCCGATCAGGAAATAGCAGCCCGGCTTCTCTAGCAGGAAATAGCTGAAGTCCTCGGCGCCCATGGTGGGTTCGAACTCCTGGACCTGGTCGGGGCCGACCATGTCGCCCAGCACGCGGCGCACGAACTCGGTCTCGGCCGGGTGGTTGATCGTGGGCGGGTAGTTGCGCTTGAACTTGAACTCGACCGTGCACTCGAAGGCGGCGGCCGTGGCCTCGGCCATGGTCTGCATGCGCTGCTCAATCAGGTCCAGGAGCTCCAGCGTGAAGGTTCGCACCGTGCCCTGCAGCTCGCAGCTTTCGGGCACGACGTTGGTGGCCTCGCCGGTGTGGATCATGGTCACCGAGATCACGCCGGCTTCCAGCGGCTTCTTGTTGCGGCTGATGATGGTCTGGAAGCCCTGCACCATCTGGCAGGCCACCGGCACCGGGTCCACGCCCAGATGCGGCATGGCGCCATGGCAGCCCTTGCCGCGGATGGTGATCTTGAATTCATTGCTGGACGCGAAGACCGGGCCGCTCTTGAGCGCAAAGGCGCCGGCCGGCATGCCGGGCCAGTTGTGGGCGCCGAACATGGCTTCCATCGGGAACAGCTTGAACAGGCCGTCCTTGATCATCTCGCGGGCGCCGCCGCCGCCTTCCTCGGCCGGCTGGAACACCAGGTAGACCGTGCCGTCGAAATTGCGGTGCTGGGCCAGGTGCTTGGCGGCCGACAGCAGCATGGCCGTGTGGCCGTCGTGGCCGCAGGCGTGCATCTTGCCGGGGTAGGTGCTGGCATGCGGGAACTCGTTGCGCTCGGTCATGGGCAGCGCATCGATGTCGGCCCGCAGGCCCACGGCGCGGGAGGACGTGCCGTTCTTGACGATGCCGACCACGCCGGTCGTGCCGAGGCCGCGGTGCACCGGGATGCCCCAGCCCTCCAGCGTCCTGGCGATCAGGTCGGAGGTGCGCTGCTCCTGGAAGCAGAGTTCGGGATGGGCGTGGATGTCGCGGCGCAGCTGCCGGATCTCCGGCGCGGTCTGGACGATGGAATCGATCAGCTTCATGGGGAGCGCCCGCCGGGGGCGGACGAAGCCTTGGAAGCGACCGAGTTTATCCCTGGGGATATGAGGCTTCTCTGAAGCGCAAGCGCCTTAGCCCTGACCATCGGACGACTTTTTCTGCTGTGCAATAGTTCGCCCCATGAGTTCCGCCGCCGCCAACGTCCGCATCGTCAAGGGCGCCTGCCCGCATGACTGTCCCGATACCTGTGCCCTGAAGATCACCGTCGAGAACGGCCGGGCGATCAAGGTGCAGGGTGCGGCCGAGCATGCCTCCACCCATGGCGCGCTGTGCACCAAGGTCTCGCGCTATCCCGAGCGCACCTACCACCCGGAGCGCCTGCTGCATCCGCTCAAGCGGGTCAGCCGCAAGGACGAAGCACCGCGCTTCGAGCCGGTCAGCTGGGACGAGGCGCTGGACGACATCGCCGCCCGGCTCAAGAGCATCGCCGCCCGCGACCCCGAGGCCATCGTTCCCTACAGCTATGCCGGCACCATGGGCCTGATCCAGGGCGAGGGCATGGCGGCGCGCTTCTTCAACAAGCTGGGTGCCTCGCGGCTGGACCGCACGATCTGCGCCTCGGCCGGCGCCGAAGCGCTGAACCGCACCTATGGTCACCGGCTGGGCATGCATCTGCGCTTCTTCGCCGAGAGCCGGCTGATCCTGATCTGGGGCAGCAATTCCATCGCGTCCAACCTGCATTTCTGGACCTATGCCAACCAGGCCAAGCGGAGCGGCGCCAAGCTGGTCTGCATTGATCCGCGCAAGACCGAGACGGCCGACAAATGCCACCAGCACATCGCCCTGCTGCCCGGCACCGACGGCGCCCTGGCCCTGGGCCTGATGCATGAGCTGATCGCCAACGACTGGCTGGACCAAGACTACATTGCCCAGCATGTCGAGGGCTGGGAAGCGCTGCGCGAGAAGGCCCTGCAGTGGCCGCCCGAGCGCGTGGCCGAGGTCTGCGGCATCACGGCCGACGAGGTGCGCGGCCTGGCCCGCGACTACGGCACGACGAGCCCGGCTGCCATCCGCTTGAACTACGGCATGCAACGAGTGCGCGGTGGCGGCAATGCGGTGCGCCTGGTGGCTCTGCTGCCTTGCCTGACCGGCGCCTGGCGCAACCGGGCCGGCGGCATGCTGCTCTCAAGCTCGGGATGGGCGGCTCCGTTCAAGAACATGAAGGCGCTGGACAAGCCCGAGCTGCTGGCCGGCCGCGACCCCCGCACCATCAATATGAGCACCATAGGCGACGCCCTGCTGGCCGAGGCTTCGCCTTCGTTCGGCCCGGCCATCCAGGCGCTGATCGTCTACAACAGCAACCCGGTGGCGGTGGCGCCCGAGTCGCCCAAGGTGGTCAAGGGCTTCCAGCGAGCCGACCTGTTCACCGTGGTGCTGGAGCACTTCATGACCGACACGGCCGACCTGGCCGACTATGTGCTGCCGGCCACCACGCAGCTGGAGCATCTGGACGTGCACACCAGCTACGGCCATACCTCGGTGCTGATCAACGAGCCGGCGATCGCGCCCGAGGGCGAGTCGCGGCCCAATACCGAATTCTTCCGCCAGCTGGCGCGGCGCATGGGCTATGACGAGCCCTGCTTCAGCGAGAGCGACGAGGACCTGGCCCGCCAGGCCTTCACCGCCGAGATCGACTTCGAGGCCTTGCGCGAGCAAGGCTGGCAGGACCTGCCGCTGCCGGATGCGCCTTTCGCCAACGGAGGTTTCCGCACGGCCAGCGGCAAGGCCCAGGCGGCGGGCGCCGACTTCGTGCCCAACTACGAGAGCCGTGCGACCAGCCCGGAGCTGGCCAAGCGCTTCCCGCTGGCCATGATCTCGCCGCCGGCCCGCAACTTCCTCAACAGCAGCTTCGTCAACGTCAAGAGCCTGCGCGACATCGAGCGCGAGCCGCTGATCGAGATCCACGCCACCGATGCTGCGGCACGCGGCATTGCCGACGGCACGATGGTGCGAGCCTTCAACGAGCGCGGCAGCTACCTCTGCAAGGCCCAGATCAGCGAGCGGGCCCGGCCCGGCGTGGTCAATGGCCTGGGCGTCTGGTGGCGCAAGCTGGGGCCGGGCCATTCCAACGTCAACGAGGTCACGCACCAGCGCCTGACCGACATGGGCAACGCACCCAGTTTCTACGATTGCCTGGTTGAAGTGGCGCTGGCGTGAAGCGTCGTTGGTTGGTGCTGCCGCTGCTGGCCGTGCCGCTCGCCGGCTGCGGCCAGCTCGGCTATCTGAGCCAGTCGCTGGGCGGGCATCTGCGCCTGGTGGGCGCGGCCAGGCCGGTGGACGAAGTCCTGCAGCAGCAAGACCTGGCCCCCAGGCTGCGCGAGCGGCTGCTGCTCAGCCAGCGCATGCGCGATTTCGCGGTCAGCGAGCTCAGGCTGCCCGACAACAACAGCTACCGCCGCTATGCGGACCTCAAGCGCAGCGCGGCGGTCTGGAACGTGGTGGCCACGGCCCCGCTGTCGCTGGAGCTCAAGACCTGGTGTTTTCCCATCATGGGTTGCGTGGGCTACCGCGGCTATTTCGACGAGGCCGAGGCCAAGGAGTTCGGCGTCGGCCTGAGGGAGCAAGGCCTGGAGACCCTGGTCTACGGCGTGCCGGCCTATTCGACGCTGGGCTGGAGTTCCTGGCTGGGCGGCGACCCCTTGCTCAACACCTTCATCGGCTATCCGGAAGGCGAGCTGGCGCGCATGGTGTTCCACGAGCTGGCCCACCAGGTGGCCTATGCCGGCGACGACACCGGCTTCAACGAGGCCTATGCCACGGCCGTGGAGCGGCTGGGCGGCGAGCGCTGGCTCAAGCTCCATGCCACCGAGGCCGAGCGGGCCCGTGATGTCCGGGCCCAGAAGCAGCGCGCCGAGTTCCGCGCGCTGGTGGCGCCCTACCGCGAGCAACTGCTCAAGCTCTATGCCGGCCGCGAGGCCGACAAGCCGGCGCGCAAGGCCGAGATCTATGCCGCCATGCGGGCCGACTACCAACGGCTCAAGCAGCTGTCCTGGGCCGGCGATTCGCGCTACGACCGCTGGTTCGCCGAGGCCAACAATGCCAGCCTGGCCCTGATGTCGGCCTATGACGAGCTGGTGCCGGCCTTCGAGGCCTTGTTCCATCGGCTGAGCGACGACTGGCCGCGCTTCCATGCGGAGGTCAGGCGCCTCGCCGCGTTGCCCAAGTCCGAGCGCCGCGCTGCACTGGCCGCATCACAATAGGTCCGACAAGGAGACGAAGACATGGCCGACATCCACATCCACCGCGACCACAGCCTGGGCCTGGCCAAGGCCAGGGAGATCGCCTGGGCCTGGGCCGAGCAGGTCGAGGCCAAGTTCGACATGGAATGCACCGTGCTGGAAGGCAAGACCAGCGACACGGTGGAATTCACCCGCTCCGGGGTGAAGGGCGAGCTGATCGTTGCGCCGGACCACTTCGAGCTGAGTGCAAAGCTGGGCTTCCTGCTCGGCGCCTTCAAGTCGACCATCGAGAACGAGGTCCAGAAGGAACTCGACAGCCTGCTCAAGGCTTCGACCAAAAAGAAATAGCCGGCCCTGAGGCCGGCTTTTCTCGGTTGCCTGCGAAGGCTTATTTCAGGCCTTCGATCAGGTCTATGTACTGCTGCATCGCGTCGTCTGCCGACGTGCCCTTGAGGCCGTCCCAGGCATCGAACTTGGCGCGGCCCACCATGTCGGTGAACCCGGGGCGCTTGCCTTCGCAGTCGCCTTCGCTGGCCTGCTTGTAGAGCGCGTAGATCTTGAGCAGGGTCATGTTGTCGGGGCGTTCCGGCAGTTGCTTGGATGCTGCAACCGCGGCTTCGAACTGTTCCTTGAGGCTCATCGTGTCTCTCTCCTGCAAATACGTGGTGACAATCGGGATGGACGCCGCCGATGTTAACCAGCATCGTCTGGTGAATCGACTCTAGATCGACCCCTGATCGACGACACAGGAGACAGCCTTGGCCCCAATGATCGAACGGATGTCCAAGGTCGACACGGCCTGGCTGCGCATGGACACCGAGTCCAACCTGATGATGATCGTCGGGGTCTGGACCATTCGCCCCAGGATCACGCTGGCGCAGCTGCGCGAGCGGGTCGAGGCCCGGCTCTTGCAGTACACGCGCTTCCGCCAGAAAGTGGTGGAGGACGCGCTGGGCGCGCAATGGGTGGAGGACGAGGACTTCCAGATCTCGCGCCACGTGGTCCAGGAGGTGCTGCTGCCCATGCGCGGACAGAGCCAGCTGGAGACGCTGAAGGAGAGGGTGGGCGAGCTGGCCGCTCAGCCGCTGGACCCGAACCATCCGCTGTGGCAGTTTCAGATCATCGAGGACCTGGACGGCGCCAGCTACCTGATCGCCCGCATCCACCACTGCATCGCCGACGGCATCGCCTTGATCTCGGTGATGCTGTCCATCACCGATGGCGGCAAGGCGCCGCCCAAGCGCCAGCAGCAGCCTCGCGACGACCAGGACTGGCTCACCGACACGGTGCTCAAGCCCTTCAGCGACATGACGGTCAAGGCCATAGGCCTGGCGGGTGCGGGCGCCGGCAAGTCGATAGCGACCATGATCAATCCGCCGCATCCGCTGGACAGTTCCGTGGAAATGGCGCGCATGGGCTACCAGGCAGTCAGCGACGTGGCCGCCTTCGCGCTGATGCCGGACGACTCCCACACCCGGCTCAAGGGGAAGCCAGGCGCGAGCAAGCGCGTGGCCTGGGACAACGGCCTGCCGCTGGACGAGGTCAAGGCGGTCAGCAAGGCTCTCAACACTTCGATCAACGACGTGCTGCTGGCCTGCGTGGCCGGTGCCATCGGCGCCTATCTGCGCGACAAGGGCGACGACCCTTCCGGCCAGGAAATCCGCGCCATGGTGCCGGTCAATCTGCGGCCGCTGGAAAAGGCTTACCAGCTGGGCAATCGTTTCGGCCTGGTACCTCTGGTGCTGCCGATCGGCATCGCCAATCCGGTCGAGCGGCTTTATGCGGTGCGTGCGCGGATGCAAGAGCTCAAGGGCAGCTTCCAACCCATCATGGCCTTCGGCCTGCTTTCGGTGGCCGGCCTGCTGATCAAGCCGGTGCAGCATGCGATGCTGAACATCTTCGCCAAGAAGGCCACGGCAGTGATGACCAATGTGCCGGGTCCGGCCCAGGCCCTGAAGTTCTGCGGCTCCGAGGTCGAGCGGGTGATGTTCTGGGTGCCGCAGTCGGGTGACATCGGCATGGGGGTCAGCATCCTCACCTATGCCGGCAAGGTGCAGTTCGGCCTGATCACCGACAGCGGGCTGTGCCCCGATCCCGAGGCCATCATCGAGCGCTTCGCACCCGAGTTCGAAAAGCTGCTGTGGCTGGCCCTGATGCTGCCCTGGGGCGAGGACGCGGTCTAGATCCGGTGGGCGACGCGGGTCATCACGCGCGCTGCCATCTTCATCAGCTGTGGCACCGGGGTCGGCAGGACCATGGCACCGGCTGCCTGGGCATGCTCGGCGTGCTGGGCCTCGTCGATCTTCATCTGGGCCACGACCTCGCGCGAGGGCAGATCCTCGGCCGGCAGCCGCTCCAGGTGCGAGGCCAGGTGCTGTTCGACCTGGCGTTCGGTTTCGACCAGAAAGCCCAGGCTGACCTTGTCGCCGGCCAGGCCGGCCAGGGTGCCGAGCGCGAAGGCGCCTCCGTACCAGAGCGGGTTGAGCAGGCTGGGTCGGTCACCCAACTCATCCAGGCGCTGCCGGGTCCAGGCCAGGTGGTCGATTTCTTCCTTGGCCGCCTGATCGAAGGCCTCGCGCAGGATCGGGTCGCTGCACACCAGGGCCTGGGCCTGGTACAGCGCCTGGGCACAGACTTCGCCCACATGATTCACCCGCATCAGCGCGGCGGATTCGCGACGCTGGTCTTCGCTCAGGTCGGCCCGGCTCGAAGCCGGCGATGGCCTGGAGCCTGGCGGCTTGGCAAACACGGTCCGCAGTCCGTGGTCCAGGGCGCTCAGCAGTCGGTCGGAGGCGGGCAGGGCGGGGCGGGACATGGCGGGGCAACAAGCTGACGACGCGGGCAGTTTAAGTGCGTCGACCGGGCACCTTCTCCCGGCCCGGCCTGCAGTTCGATATGACGATTTCGTGAGTGCCGCGTGTCGTTGTCGGTCGGCAACGAAAGCCCTTTGTCATAAATCCTTGATGGCGAACCTAGGGTTTGCTCTGGTGCAATAGCGTCAACTTCAGCTGCGGCTCACGACAGATCAGGGCGTCGCCGCGGTAGTTGAGGCCAACTGTGCCGTTTTCGTACATCAAGGAGCTACATCAAATGAAGAAATCGATCCTGCTGGGCGCGGTCCTGGCTTCGCTGGCCGGCGCTGCGGCTGCCCAGTCGACCGTGACGGCCTTTGGCGTCGTCGACCTGGCCATGCGCCAGGCCAAGTCCAGCGGCAAGACGTTGAACCTGCTGGCCACCGACGGCAACTCAAGCAGTCGTCTGGGCTTCCGTGGTACCGAAGATCTGGGCGACGGCCTGAAGGCCAATTTCTGGATTGAAGCCGCGCTGGCCGCCGACGTGGGCACGCAGGGCAGCGACACCGCCCGCTTCTGGAGCCGCCGCGCCACCGTGTCTTTGAGCGACAGCAAGCTGGGTGAAATTCGCCTGGGTCGCCACAAGACCGCTGCGCGCCTGGTGATCGACGGCTTCACGCCGTTCGAGACGGCCGGTATCGCCGACATCTCCAAGGTCTACTCGCTGCTGGGCAGCGCGGCCGACACGCTGAACCGCGCCGACAACCAGGTCGCCTACAACCTGCCCGACAACCTCGGCGGCCTGTATGGCACTTTGGAAGTGGGCGCCGGCGAAGGTACCGACGGCAAGAAGTACAAGTCGGCCCGACTGGGCTACAAGGATGGCGCACTGAACATCGCTGGCGGCCTGGCCGATACCGATGCAAAGGCTTCCAGCTACAAGCTGAACGTCATCGGCGCTTCGTACAACTTCGGCCCGGCCACGGTCCAGGCGACCGTCGGCAACACCAAGTTCAACGCGGCCAAGCAGTCGATCTACACGGTCGGCGTGATCGTGCCGGTGGTCGGAGACTCGTCGTTCCGTGCGCACTACGCAAGCAGCAATGCCAATGCAGCAGCCGAGGCACTGTCGGGTGTGGGTGACATCAAGCTGCTGACCCTGGGCTACGTGCACGCAGTCTCCAAGCGCACGGCGCTGTACATGACGGTCGCCGAAATCAAGAACAGCGGCAAGAGCGCCGTGGCCATCGCCGGTTCCCCGACCGTCACGGCCGGCCAGAAGTCCAGCGCCTTTGACGTCGGCCTGCGCCACAGCTATTAAGGTTAAAGTCGCCGACCATCGGCGCCAGAGATCGAGCTGCCCAGTGCGGCTCTTTTGCTTTCTTGTTTGGGCGCTGGGCGCCCGGGACCTGACTGTTGGCGGTCTGCAACAGGCAAGTTGGCGGCATTAGCTTGTGGCGTGGAGAATGCGCCTCGGACCTCTTTTCAGCAGGAGACACTTTGATGAAGAAACTTTGCCTGGCCGTTAGCATCCTGGCCGCCAGCACCAGCGCCGCCTGGGCCCAGTCCAGTGTGACGATTTACGGCATCCTGGATGGCGCCGTGCGCTACACCACCAATTCCGGCCCCACCGCCGCGACCAAGGCTGCTTCGCTGTCTCAGATGGTCGGTGGCGGCATGTCGCAGAGCCGTCTGGGTGTCAACGTGGTTGAAGACCTGGGCGACGGCCTGAAGGCCCTGGCCAGCATGGAACACCGCCTGCTGCTCGACACCGGCACGTCCGCCGGTGCCGACTTCTGGCGTCAAGCCTGGGTGGGCCTGCAGTCGAACAACTTCGGCCGCATCACCCTGGGTCGCCAGTACAACCTGCTGTTCGACGCTGCAACGTCGACCTACGCTTCGTTCAAGTACTCGCCGTACATCGAAGTGTTCAAGCCGGAAATCGGCATGGCCATCACCGCTCGCCAGAGCAACATGGTCAAGTACCTGGTTGAGTCGGGCGGCCTGCGCTTCGAAGCACAGGTGAGCGCCGGTGAAAACGGTGGCGACGCCGCCACGATCGGCCAAGGCAAGTCGATGGGCGGTATGGCCCGTTACGCTGTTGGCAGCTTCGCCGGTGCCTATGTCTGGCTGCAGTCGGAAGACAAGAGCGGCAAGAAGGTCACGGCTCAGACGCTGGGCGCCAGCTGGACCGACGGTCCCCTGTACGTCAACGTCGCCTGGGCACAGAACAAGTTCGAAACCGGCTTTGATCCGGCAGTGAACGCTGGTCTGCTGGGCACGGTCTACACGGCTATCGGTACCCGTACGGCAGTTGCCACGGGCGCTGCTGCCAAGGTTCGTGACCTGTATTCCGCTGGCGTCACCTATCAGCTGACCCCTCAGCTGAACGTGGGTGCCCAGGTCTGGAAGGGCAAGCAAACCGGTCTGGCTTCGGGTGCTGACGGCGTGATCGACGCCATGGCCTTCGTTGCCGACTACGCGCTGTCCAAGCGTACCGACGCTTACGTCGAGTTCGACAACTTCCGCGCCAAGGGCAACCTGACGCTGGCCAACACCGCGCTGACCCGCACCGGCTACATGGTCGGCCTGCGTCACCGCTTCTAATCCCTAAAGGGATTGCGTCGGTGCAAACCGATGCCGCAACGGGCCGCGAGAGCGGCCCGTTTCTTTTTGTGCGTCGTGCATGGGCGCGTGCCGCGACTGATTGGGAGCTGGCTTGAGCAGGTTGTTGCTGTCTTTTCTGCCGCTGCTGCTGGCGGCTTGCGCTTCGCACGATCCGAAGCCGGACAAGCAGGCGGCAGCTTCGGTGACGGCCGAATTGCCTGACTGGTCGGTCCGCGAACTTCCCGGAAAGCGACAAACACGCTATGGCCTGGCGAACCGGGCTGGCCGAGCCTGCTTGCTGGCCGAAGCCAATCAATCGGCCAGCCTGCTGCGTCGGCCACTCGATCTGGATCCGCAACAGCTGGGCCGTGTTGAGTTTGATTGGTGGATCGCGCCCGACGCCTTGCTCGGGCACGCCGCCCATGAAGAACCCCTGGACGACGCACCGGCCCGGCTGGTCCTGGCCTTTGGCGGCGAGGAGGGGCGACTGTCCATGCGAAATCGCATGCTGTTCGAACTGGCCCGAACGCTGACCGGCGAAGCGCCGCCCTATGCCACCTTGATGTATGTCTGGGATGCCAAGGCCGAGCCCGAATCCGTCATCGTCAATGCGCACAGCGACCGGATCCGCAAGATCGTCGTGGGCTCCGGGCGGTCAACCGGGGCCTGGAAGCGGTTCAGCCGAGACATCGCCTCGGACTTTCGGAAGGCCTTCGGCGAGGAGCCCGGGCGCCTGGTGCAGGCGGCCGTGATGACTGATGCCGACAACACCAAGAGCCGGACCGAAGCCTGCTACGGCCGCCTGCAGTTCCTTGACCCACAGCAGCGCGAACTGCCTGGCGGCATGAGCTTCTGAGCATTTCGTTCGCAGGCCCTTGCATCGGGGCTAACCCGCTTGGCTGCGCGTGAGGCGCTGCGACATGATTCGCGCCAGCGGTGAGGCTGGCCGGTCGCCGTGATTCGATAGCCCTGGCTTTCTCGACGACATGCTTGTCTTCATTCTTCGCCGGCTGGTCCAGGCCCTGATCGTCATGCTGACGGTGGCCTTTCTGGCCTTCATGCTGTTCCAGTATGTCGGCGACCCCGTCACCAACCTGTTAGGACAGGACGCCACGCAGGAGCAGCGCGACCAGCTGCGCCACGACCTGGGCCTGGATGCGCCGTTCCCGGTCCAGTTCGCGCACTTCGTCGGCAACGCCGTGCAAGGCGAGTTCGGCATCAGCCTGCGGCAGGGGCGTAAGGTCTCCAGCCTGATCGCCGAGCGGCTTCCGGCCACCTTGGAATTGGCGCTCAGCGCCGGTCTGATTGCGCTGGGCCTGGGCATTCCCTTGGGGGTCTACGCAGCCTTGCGACGCGGTCGCTTCGGTGCCCAGCTGCTGATGATGATGTCTTTGCTCGGCGTCTCGCTGCCCACTTTCCTGATCGGCATCCTGCTGATCCTGGTGTTCGCCGTGACCCTCAAGTGGCTGCCCAGTTTTGGCCGCGGAGAGGTCGTGGCCTTCGGAACCTGGAGCACCGGCTTGCTGACCGCTGACGGCCTCAAGCACCTGCTGCTGCCGGCGCTGACTCTCTCGGTCTACCAACTGACGCTGATCATGCGCCTGGTCCGTGCCGAGATGCTTGAGGTGCTGCGAACCGACTACATCCGCTTCGCCCGTGCCCGTGGCCTGAGCGACCGGGCCGTCTACTTCGGCCATGCGCTGAAGAACACCCTGGTGCCGGTGATCACCATCACCGGCCTGCAGCTGGGCTCGCTGATTGCCTTCGCCATCATCACCGAGACCGTGTTCCAGTGGCCGGGCATGGGCCTGCTTTTCATCCAGGCCGTGCAGTTCGCCGATATCCCGGTGATGGCGGCCTACCTGTGCCTGATCTCGTTCATCTTCGTGACCATCAATCTGCTGGTCGACCTTCTCTATTTCGCCGTCGATCCGCGCCTGCGCGTCGAGGGCAAGGCCGGGGCTCATTGACGATGGCGCAGACCAAGTCGCCCGGCGCCTGGCGCCGCTTCCTCGACGGAGACCTCTGGTATTCCTTCCGTCGCTCGCCGGTGGCCATCGTCGCCGCCCTCATCGCCCTGACCTGCCTGGTCTGTGCGCTCTTCGCGGAGCGCCTGGCACCGCACAACCCGTTCGACCTGGCCACGCTGGAGTTGATGGATGCGAGGCTGCCGCCAGCCTGGATGGAGGGCGGCAGCACCAAGTACCTGCTTGGTACCGACGACCAGGGGCGGGACATTCTCTCGGCCCTGATGTATGGCGCCCGCATCTCGCTTTTCGTGGGCCTGGCCTCGGTCTGCCTGTCCATGCTGATTGGCGTGAGCCTGGGCCTGCTGTCGGGCTTCGTCGGCGGCCGGGTCGATGCCTTCATCATGCGGGTCTGCGACGTGATGCTGTCCTTCCCGTCCATCCTGATCGCGCTGCTGATCGACGGCATCGGGCGAGCCCTGTTCCCCAACGCGCATGACACGCTGGCCTTCCTGGTGCTGATACTGGCCATAGCGCTGTCGGGCTGGGTGCAGTACGCGCGCACGGTGCGCGGGGCAACCCTGGTCGAGCGCAACAAGGAATATGTGCAGGCGGCCCGCGTCATCGGCGTGCCGCAGTGGCGCATCATGTTCCGTCATGTGCTGCCCAATGTGCTGGGGCCGGTGATGGTGCTGGCCACTCTGCAGGTGGCGGCAGCCATCATCACCGAGGCGACCTTGTCCTTTCTCGGCGTTGGTGTGCCGCCGACCAGCCCCTCGCTGGGCACCCTGATCCGCATCGGCAACGATTTCCTGTTCTCTGGTGAGCTCTGGATCACGATCTGGCCAGGCCTGATGTTGGTGCTGATCTCTCTGAGCGTGAACCTGCTGGGCGACTGGCTGCGCGACGCCTTGAATCCGAGGTTGCGCTCATGAGCCGCGAGCCCTTGCTGGAAGTCCGCTCGCTGCGGGTCGAGTTCCCGACGCGCCGCGGCACCTTGCTGGCACTGGACGACATCAGCTTCGAGATTGCGCCGGGCGAAGTGCTGGGCGTGGTCGGCGAGTCAGGTGCCGGCAAATCGCTGACCGGCGCGGCCATCATCGGCCTGCTCGATCCGCCGGGCCGCATCGCCGGTGGCGAGATCCGCCTGGCCGGCGAGCGCATAGACCAGCTGACCGAGGCCAAGCTGCGCCAGATCCGTGGGCGCCGCATAGGCGCCATCTTCCAGGACCCGCTGACCTCGCTGAACCCGCTGTACACGGTGGGGAGGCAGTTGATCGAGACCATCTGCACCCATTTGCCGATGAGTCGTGCACAGGCGCGTGAGCGAGCCATCGACCTGCTGCGGCAAACCGGCATCCCGGCGCCAGAAGCCCGCATCGACCAGTACCCGCACCAGTTCTCTGGCGGCATGCGCCAGCGCGTCGTCATTGCCCTGGCCCTGGCCGCCAAGCCGCAGCTGATCGTGGCCGACGAGCCGACGACGGCGCTCGACGTCTCCATTCAGGCGCAGATCATCGGCTTGCTCAAGTCGGTCTGCAAAGAGCAGGGCGCTGCGGTCATGCTGGTCACGCACGATATGGGCGTGATCGCGGAAACCTGCGACCGCGTGGCCGTGATGTACGCCGGCCGCATCGTTGAGATCGGGCCTGTGCAGGAGGTCATACATCGACCGGCCCATCCCTACACGGCTGGGCTGATGGGGGCCATTCCCGCCATGGACCAGGACCGTGAGCGCCTGTTGCAAATCGATGGGGCAATGCCGCGGCTCAATGCGATTCCCAAGGGCTGCGCCTTCCATCCGCGCTGCGAGCGTGCCATGGCTCGATGCAGTGAGCAGAGGCCGGAGCTGATCGATGCGGGAGCGAGTCTTGCGGCTTGCTGGCTGCACGATCAAGAGGGGGCCAAGCCATGAGCCGCCCATTGATCGAAGTAGTGGATCTGGCCAAGACCTTCGAGGTCTCGGCGCCCTGGTTGAACCGCGTGGTCGAGCGCAAGCCGCGGCAGTTCGTTCATGCGGTCGATGGCCTGTCCTTCAGCATCGAGAAGGGCCACACCCTGGCCCTGGTTGGCGAATCGGGTTGCGGCAAGAGCACGGTGGCTCGCCTCCTGGTCGGCCTGTATCAGCCGAGCCGGGGCTCATTGAGCTTCGATGGTCTGGACCTTGGTGCCACGCTGGGCTCCAAGGCCGCGCCGGCCTTGCGTCGGCGCATGCAGATGATCTTCCAGGATCCCTATGCCTCGCTGAATCCGCGCTGGCAGGTTCAGCAGATCGTGGCCGAACCCTTGCTGGAACATGGCCTCATGCGCAAGGGACAGGTCTTGCAGGACCGGGTGGACGAACTGCTGCGCATGGTCGGCCTGTCGGCGGCCGACCGGCAGAAATTCCCGCACCAGTTCTCGGGCGGCCAGCGCCAGCGGATCTCGATTGCCCGTGCGTTGGCCACGCAGCCCGAGTTCCTGGTCTGCGACGAGCCCACCTCGGCGCTGGACGTTTCGGTGCAGGCCCAGGTCCTCAACATCATGAAGGACCTGCAGCGCAGCCAGGGCCTGACCTATCTGTTCATCTCGCACAACCTGGCGGTGGTGCGTCACGTGGCCGACCAGGTCGGCGTGATGTACCTGGGCCGCCTGGTGGAATTGGCGGACAAGGCCGAGTTGTTCGCGCAACCCCGGCACCCATACACGCGCATGCTGCTGGACGCGATTCCCGACATTGCGATGTCAGGCCGCAGCCGCACGCCGGTGCAGGGCGAAGTGCCCAATCCCTTGAATCCGCCCAGCGGTTGCAGCTTCCATCCGCGCTGCCCGCATGCCAACGCACGCTGCCAGGCCGAGCGGCCGGCCATGCAGGAACTCAAGGGGATTCGCGTGGCCTGCCACGCGGTCGAGGAAGGTCGGATCTAGCGCGCTAGCTGCTGCGGTGCCGACGCCGCGGAGCCTGGCTTGGCCGGCTTGTCGTCGGACAGGACCAGAGGTCCCTTCTGGCCGCAGGCCGCCAGCACCAGCAACAGGGTCAAGCCCAGGCCCAAGCGGCCAAGACCTACACTTCCGTTCAGTTCTTTGTTCAGCTCCATTCGAGGAAGTTTATCGGCCATGACCGCCTCTCTTGTTGCCACGCCCCTCAGCGATATCGATTACCAGACCAGGACGCGGGCGCTGCTGGACCGGGTCGAGGCCACAGTAGACGCCTGGCTGGACGAGGACGTGATCGACATCGACAGCCACAGGACCGGCGGCCTGCTGGAGCTGAGCCTGCCGGGCGGCAGCAAGATCGTGCTGAACACCCAGCCGCCCTTGCAGGAGGTTTGGCTGGCGGCGCGCGGCGGCGGCTTCCATTTCCGCTACGTGGACGGGCAGTGGATAGAGCGCGAGGGCCGCGAGTTCCATGTCGTGCTGTCCGAGCAGGCCAGCGCCCAGGCTGGCCAAGCGCTGAGCTTCGTCAACGCTTGAACAGATCCAGGATGCTCTTCTTCTCGGCTTCGCTCACCGGTTGAGGTGCCTTGGCCTCATCGTTGGCCAGGGCCTTGACGCCGGTATGGCCGGTGTATTCGTCGTAGTACCACTCTCCGTTGAGCTGCACCACGCCTTCGGGCGCCGCCGCTTCTGACACCGCGGTGTTGCGCAGCGCGAAGCCCATGTACTCGATCCACACCGGCAGGGCCAGGCCGCCGCCGGTTTCGCGGTCACCCAGCTTGCGCGGCTGGTCATAGCCTATCCAGACCACGGCCACCACTTCTTCCTGGTAGCCGGCGAACCAGGCGTCCATCGAATCGTTGGTCGTGCCGGTCTTGCCGTAGATGTCGGGGCGCTTGAGTGCCGCTTGCGCCTTGGCGGCTGTGCCGCTGCGGGTCACTTCCTGCAGCAGGCTGGTCATCATGAAGGCGTTGCGGGCGTCGATCACGCGCTTGCTTTCATCGACCACCGGCTCCGGCGCCTGGTAGAGCAGCTTGCCCTTGTTGTCGGTCAGCTTGCTGATCAGCTGTGGGGTGATGCTGTGGCCCCCATTGGCGAAAACTGCGTAGCCCTGTGCCATCTGCATCGGCGTGACCGAGCCGGCGCCCAGGGCCATGGTCAGGTAGGCCGGATGCTTGTCGGCCTCGAAACCGAAGCGCGTGATCCAGTCCTGTGCGTAATGGACGCCTATGGACTGCAGGACGCGGATCGACACCATGTTCTTCGACTTGGCCAGCGCCCTGCGCAAAGGCAGCGGGCCGTCGAACGTGCCGTCGTAGTTCTTCGGTTCCCAGGGCTGACTGCCGGTCGTGGTGGCATCGAAGAACAGCGGCGCGTCATTGACCACGGTGCTGGGCGTGAAGCCTTTTTCCAGCGCCGCCGAGTAGATGAAGGGCTTGAAGCTGGAGCCCGGCTGGCGCCAGGCCTGGGTGACGTGGTTGAATTTGTTCTTGTTGAAGTCGAAGCCGCCGACCATGGCGCGGACCTGGCCGTTGCGCGGGTCCATGGCAATGAATGCGCCCTCGACTTCGGGCAGCTGGGTGATGGTCCATTCATCCTTGCCGGCCTTGCCGACCGACTTGATGACGCGGATCACCGCGCCGCGGCGGATGCGGGTCTTGGGGTTGCCTTTCTCGGACAGGCCGGAGGTGGCGGGTCGCAGGCCTTCGCCGACGATGGTGATGGCCTCACCATTCAGCAGGGAGGCGACGACCTTCTTGGGATCGGCCTCCAGCACCACGGCAGCCTGCAGTTCGTCGTTGTCCGGATGGTCGGACAGCGCGTCGGCGATGCGGGCATCCAGTTCCTTCTGCTCGGCTGGCAGGTCCACATAGGCTTCGGGCCCGCGATAGACCTGGCGGCGCTCGAAATCCATGATGCCGCGGCGCAATGCCTTGTAGGCCACGCTCTGCTCATCGGCGCGCAGCGTCAGATAAACGTTGAGGCCGCGCGAATAGGTCTCGTCGCCATACTGGCTGTGAATCAGCTGGCGGGCCGCTTCCGCCACATATTGAGCCTGCGACGGCGATTCGCTGAGCTGGCGGTAGCGCAGCACCTGGGCCTTGGCAGTGGCGTGCTGCTCGGCCGTGATGTAGCCGTTGTCCAGCATGCGGTCGATGATGTATTGCTGGCGTACCTTGGCCCGGCGCGGGTTGTTGATCGGGTTGTAGGCCGACGGGGCCTTGGGCAGGCCGGCCAGCATCGCCGCCTCGGCGATCGTCACCTGCTTCAGCGGCTTGCCGAAATAGACCTCGCTGGCCGCCGCAAAGCCATAGGCGCGGTGGCCCAGGAAAATCTGATTCATGTAAATCTCGAGAATCTGCTCCTTGCTCAGCGCGCTCTCGATCTTGAGCGCCAGCAGAATCTCGTAGATCTTGCGTGTCAGGGTTTTCTCGGTGGACAGGTAGAAATTGCGGGCAACCTGCATCGTGATCGTCGAGGCGCCCTGGCTGCGGGCTTCGCCCACATTGGCCAGGCCGGCGCGGATGACACCCAAATAGTCGACGCCACCATGCTGGTAGAAGCGGGCATCCTCGATCGCCAGCACCGCCTCTTGCATCACCTTGGGAATCTGGGCGATTGGCAGATAGTTGCGGCGCTCTTCCCCGAATTCCGCCAGCAACACCCCTTCGGCCGACAGCACGCGCAACGGCAGCTTGGGCCGGTAATCGGTCAGGCCGGAGATATCCGGCAGGTTGGGATAGGCCAGCGCCAGCACCATGCCCAGCACCAACGCCCCGGCAAAACTGGCGGCGGCCCCCAGTCCGAGAAACCAAAGCCCGGTTCTTGCGGCCCAGTGCAGCTGAGGGGGGGACGGCGTGTCACTGGACTTGGCTTCGCTCATGGGGCTCCGTTTTGAGTCGGGCGATTATAGGAAGGGGTGCCCCCGCGATTCTGTTCGTGAGATGCGTCACGTCAGGTCTTGACAAGGTCCGCCGGGCGGTGGTTTTTGTCCCTTTATTGAACGAGCCCGCGTGTATGTTTAGCAACGCGGCGTTACTTGCTGTGACCGGATTTCTTTGAAGCGTCATAGGCTTTGCTGCTAGCATTCAAGTAACTTATTAATAAGTCCGGCGCAGGTTTGCGCGTTTGGGGATACGCGTCATGGGAATACTAGACGTACTGCTGGGGCGCAAGCACCCGCCCATGATCGGCCTGGATATCAGCTCGTCCAGCGTCAAGCTGGTGGAGTTGAGCCAGAACGCCAGCGGCGAGATGGTGCTGGAGCGTTTTGCATCCGAGCCGTTCGAAAAAGGCTGGATTGCCGACGGCCAAATCGAGAAATTCGACGAGGTGGCCGATGCCGTGCGACGGGTGGTTGCCCGCAGCGGCACTCGCACCCGGGATGCCGTCCTCGCCATGCCGCAGTCTGCGGTGATCACCAAGAAGATCATGCTCCCCGCCGGTCTGCGCGACGAGGAGATGGAGATCCAGGTCGAGGCCGAGGCCAACCAGTACATCCCCTTTTCACTGGACGAAGTCAGCCTGGACTTCTGCGTGATCGGACCCAGCCCGACCTCGGTCGGCGACGTCGAGGTGCTGATCGCCGCGTCCCGCAAGGACCGGGTGCAAGACCGCCAGGGTCTTGCTGAAGCAGCCGGTTTGCGCCCCGTGGTTCTTGACATCGAATCGCATGCCTCGCGGATGGCGATGGGGCGTCTGATCGATGCCCTGCCGAATCAAGGCAAGGACGCGTTGGTGGCACTGTTCGAGATCGGCGCCGACACCACCAGCCTCAAGGTGCTGCGCGATGACGAGATGCTCTACGACCGCGACCAGGCCTTTGGCGGTTCGCAACTGACCCAGCTGATCTCGCGCCAGTACGGTTTCTCCTTCGAGGAGGCTGAGGCCAAAAAGCTGGCCAACGACCTGCCGGAAGACTACGAGGTTGCGGTCCTGAACCCCTTCGTCGATAGTCTGTCGCAGGAAATCGGACGTGCCCTGCAGTACTTCTTCACCAGCACGCCACACCACAAGGTTCACTACGTGATGCTGGCCGGCGGCACGGCCACCGTGCCGGGGCTGAAGGAACGGGTGACCGAGCTGACCGGATTCGCCTGCATGATCGTGAACCCGTTCGAGAACATGGGCATGGGTTCGGCGGTGCGTGAGCCCAAGCTGCGCCGCGAGGCCCCGTCCTACCTGACCGCCTGCGGTCTGGCGATGCGGAGGTTCTACTCGTGATCCTGATCAACCTGCTCCCGTATCGCGAAGAAAAGCGCAAGCGCCGCAAGCAAGCCTTCTTTGCGGGCATTGGCGTTTCCGCCGTGCTCGGCCTGCTGATCGTCGGCTTCGTCTACCTGCTGCTGCAGCACATGACGAGCGAGCAGCAACGCCGCAACAGCTACCTCAGCGCCGAGATCGCGCGGCTGGACCTGCAGATCAAGGACATTGCCAACCTCAAGGCCGAAATCGAGGCTCTGCAGGCCCGGCAAAAGGCGGTCGAAGGCTTGCAGACCGATCGCAACACGCCGGTCCATCTGCTGAATGAGCTAGCCCGGTTCACGCCCGAAGGCATCTACCTCATCAGCATCAAGCAGGCCGAGAAGGTGGTGACCGTGGTCGGTATCGCCCAGACGCAGGAACGTGTTTCCGAGTTCCTGCGCAATGCCGGCAGCGGGTCGGAGTGGCTGGAGAAGGCCGACCTGGTCGAGATCAAGCAAGCCAATCTGACCACGACCTCGCGGGACCAGCGACGACTGTTCGAGTTCTCGATGAAGGTGTCGATCAAGACGCCGCAGGTCGAGCCTGATGCTGGCGCCAAGAAGGGCGCGCCGAACAAGGCCTGAGCACATGGCAAGCAAGAACATCAATATTGACGTCAATGCCTGGTTCGAAGGTGTCGCGGAGCAGTTCCGCGGCCTCAATCCGAACGAACCGGGTCAATGGCCGGTGCTGCCCAAGCTGGCGGCCTTCATCACCGTCGTCGCGCTGGTCTGCGTTGCAGGCTGGATGCTCGCGCTGTCCGATGCGCAGACCGGGCTCGATGCGGCCAAGGACGAAGAACCCAAGTTGCGCGATCAATATCTGGCCAAACTGAAACAGGCAGTGAACCTGCCCGAGCTGCGCAAGCAGAAGAGCCAGGTCGAGGAATACGTGCTGCAGCTCGAGAAGCAACTGCCGAACAAGGCCGAGATGGACGCCCTGCTGTCCGACATCAACCAGGCCGGCCTGGGGCGCGGCCTGCAGTTCGAGCTGTTCAGGCCTGGTCAGGAAGTCATGAAGGACTACTACGCCGAAAAGCCGATCAGCCTGCGCGTCTCGGGCCGCTATCACGACATAGGTTCGTTCGCGGCCGACGTCGCCAACCTGTCGCGCATCGTGACCCTTCACAACCTGGCGGTGGTCGTGCCTGCGCCGACCAAGGATCAGCAGAGCGGCAATCTGAGCATGGAAGCGACGGCGCGGACCTACCGCTATCTGGATGCCGCCGAGGTGGCTGAGCAGAAGCGTGCCGCGGCCAAGGCGGCGAAGAAGTGAGGTCGGCGATGACGACGATGCAACAAGCAAGACCGCGTTGGCTGGCACCGCTGCTGCTCGGGCTGAGCCTGGCAGGCTGTTCGGCCGATATGGACGAGCTGCAAGCCTGGATGAAGACCGAAGCCGGCAATGCCAAGGCCAGTGTTCCGCCGCTGGTGCCGCCCAAGAAATTTCTGCCTCAGCCCTATGAGGCCATGGGTGGCGTCGACCCCTACAGCACACAGAAACTCAGCGTGGCGGTCAAACAGGAAGCGAGCCAGCCGAACTCGCTGCTGGCGGCCGAACTGAACCGCCGGCGCGAGCCGCTCGAAGCCTATCCGCTGGACAGCATGAGCATGGTCGGCAGCCTGACACGGCAGGAGCGCCGCTACGCCCTGGTGAAGGTGGATAACCTGCTGTACCAGGTCAAGGTGGGTGACTACCTCGGCCAGAACTTCGGCCTTGTCAAACAGATCAGCGAGACGGCCATCACCTTGCGGGAACTCGTCCAGGACGCGACCGGCGACCAGGTGGAGCGCATCACGACCCTCCAGCTTCAGGAGAAGGGACGATGAGAACAATCAGTCAGGAGATCTCCAGGATGAAT